>JBCCRB010000183.1:0-5993 GCA_039208465.1 Pseudomonadota bacterium | reverse complement strand
GTGTTGTGTTGCCTCATGAGATTGAGGCGACGAGCCCTTGTCGCGCTATTTTTGCAATGTTTGAGCATTTAATACTGTAAAAACTATATTGGTTAGGCCTGCTTAACTAATCTGTGCTGTAAATACAGTCTCATTCTGCCATAAAACGTCTGTCTATACCGCAGCCCAAAACATATTTCATAGGATCGCAATGCAAGGCGAAAAAACGATCGGTTGGACGGATTCGCATGCGTTTCTGGCACGTGCCGAACGAGATCTCGATGTCGCATTACAGCCATTGGTTGACCTCAATGGCAGCCGTGTCCACGGTTATGAGGCCCTGGTCCGCCGCGTGGATTCATTTGCGGTGGATAGCCCGCCCGCCCTTTATGATCTTGCCGCCCTGCATGGCTGTGTTGTCGAACTGGAAGCCATTCTTTGGCACAAGGCGTGCCAGAAATTTGCTGGCGTCGATGATTTTGAACGGCTGAAGCTGTTTTTGAACATTGATGGTCGATCAATTGCCGCCAGTGGGGCGTCCGTAATTGATATGGTTACCCGAGCCGCGCGACTATGCCAGATCGAGCCCACGCAGATTTGCCTGGAATTATCGGAGAGCACCGACATCATGATGCTGCATCGGCTGGCTGATGTGCGTGCCCATGCGCGGCAAAAGGGTATCTGGGTTGCCATCGATGATTTCGGCAAGGGCTACTCACAAATGAAATTTTTACATGAGCTTGAGCCTGACCTGATCAAGATCGACCGGTTCTTCATCACGGACATTGATTGCGACGCGCGCAAATATCTTCTCGTGTCGAGTGTCGTGCGGCTTGCCCACCGGCTTGGCATACGCATCGTTGCGGAGGGTATTGAAACGCCTGAAGAGTTGGCCGCTTGCCGGGCGCTTGGGGCCGATATTGCGCAGGGCTATTTCATTGGAAGACCACAAACCGATTTGGACACCATCGGCGATATCACAAATCTGGCGCTGTTGAGCGTGGTCAATCTGGAGCTGGACGGTGTTGGCGCCGAGGCCTTGGCGGCGCTTGAAGAGGTGGCTTGCGTTAGTGTGAATGACAAGCCGGAAAGCGTAATCCAACGTTTCAAGGATGACACGTCGCTACGGGTTCTGCCCGTGGTCAGCGGTGACGATGAGCCGGTTGGTATCATTCTGGAAGAGGATTTGCGGCAATATTTGTATAATCCCTATGGTCACATGCTTCTGCGCAACAGCGGTATTCACGATTTGTTGGCCGGCCTCATTCGCAAGGTGCCGATCGCGGACTATCGCACACCGCTTTGCGATCTTGTTCCAACCGGCGCCATCAGCGATGCGGCGTGTATTTTGATCACAAAGAGTGGCCGCTATCTGGGCATTATCACAACCCAGGCCCTGTTACGCGCGGCCAATGATGATCGTGTTCGTCAGGCCGAAGAGCAGAACCCGTTGACCCAGCTACCCGGTAATCGGCTCATTCATAAGAACATTGAAGACTATGGTGAGCGAACCGATGTGGACCGGTACTTTTTCTACTTCGATTTTGACGCGTTCAAACCGTTCAATGATAAGTTCGGTTTCAGTGCCGGCGACCGCGCCATCCAAATGTTTGGTGACCTGCTGCGGGCAAAGTTTTCACCGCTCAATGCCTTTATCGGCCATGTTGGCGGCGATGATTTTTTTGTCAGTTTACATGATGTCGATAGGGATCGGGCCGTTGAGGCGGCCGAGGCGGTGCGCGCAGAATTTAGCGCTTCGGCGGTCAGCTTTTACGCTGCGGAAGACAAGAAAAACGGCTATTTCACCTCAACAGATCGCGACGGTAATCATGTAAAACATAAGCTGCTGACCTGTTCGGTTGGTATTGCGCATCTTAAACGCAGCGACCGGCTTGAAAGCCTGGATCAGTTTGGCTCGGTGGCCAGTCAAATTAAGAAGCAGGCGAAAGCCGCGCCGCAAGGTGTGGTCCTGCGCGATATGCCGGGCGTTGCAGCCCGTTCGCCGAAACGGCGCATGAAAGCAGTCACGTGACAATGGATGTCTGCAATCGTTGCCGCGTGGCATGTAGCGGACTTGCCGGTCGGCCTGTACCGGTCGGCTTTGTTGCCATATTGCCGCATGAGCGATCCGCATCGGCGTCGGCGCGTACCCTTTTGTATGACAGAAACGAGCCTTACCCAGCGCCGCCGTTCAGACGATGACGATCATCGCGCACGCCCGCCTGGGCCAGCGCAAAAACGCCCATCAAGCGATGTATCCTCCGATTTTCGGCGCAAGGCTGCTTTATGGGTCGCCGTCTCATTCATCATCCCGGTCGTTGCCGGGTCTGTTTTTGCGATCGTCGTTTTCACCCTGATGGGTTCTTGAGCTGATCCATTGCTTTGTGCGGCGTGGCTCAGAGCCGCGCCAACAGCACAAGCGTAACACCGGCTGCCGCGATGTGCGCGAGCGTGATGAGCACAGAGATCGTGTGCAGCATGGCAAAGCGTTTCTTGTTGCCGGCATCGGTGGCGTCGTTGATGGCCGGCATCAGAATCTGCCGCGCGAAGATTGTGGTGATGGCAATTGCTGCCAGAAGAGCCATTGACGTGCGGTCGGCAAACAAGGCTGCGCCGCCTGCCAGCAGCGCCGAGGCGAACACGAAGACATAAAAATACGGGAAGGCGCGGCGGATGAATGGGCCGGCGACATCGTGCGGCAAAGCGTGAAAGGCAAAAGCGGCAAAGCCAAACGCGTAAAGCACCATGCCGCCGAACAGGAGGGCGGTGAGGATCAAGGCCAGTTCGGTCACGGGGTTTCTCCGGCGTTTTGGGCGATGCCCATATAGATGATGGTTTTGAGCGGGATCTGGCCGAACCGGAATTCGCCGCGTCGGTTGAGCATGACGGGTCCAAGGCCGGTCTGCGGGCCGACTGTCAAGCCAGCGTCAGTGGCGGCGCGGACGAGTTCGCCCGGCTTGATGAAAAGCGCAGGGTCATGCGTGCCCTTGGGCAGCAAACGCAAGACATCTTCGGCCATGGTGATGACGGCAAGGCGGGCGAGCAGATTGCGGTTGATGGTGTCGAAAAGGAAGGTGCCACCGGGCTTGAGTACGCGGGCGACCTCGCGCAGCACCTTGTTTAAATCGGAGACATGCTCCAGCACATCCACACAAACGACCGCGTCAAAGGCATTGTCGGGATAAGGCAATTGTTCGCCGACGCCGACGTCATAGCGGATGTCCATCTCCATGAATTTGGCATGGGTGATGGCGGCGTTGATGGCTTCTGCGGCTGGATCGATGCCCGTGACAATTGCGCCTTTTTTGGCCAGCGCCTCGGCCATGAAGCCGCCTGCGCAGCCCAAATCCAGGACCGACTTGCCGTTAAAGTCGATGTGTTTTTCGAACCATTTAAGGCGCGCGGGCACCATGTTTTTCAGGGTGCGGACCCATTTGATGTCATCGGACCACCATTGGCCCGCGACATCATCATAGATCGATAGATCATTGCGCATCACATCAGCCATTTTCTGGTTTTCTCCATCGCGGCAGCGCGTAGGGCACTGCTTCTTTGTAAGTCTTGAAGCGATCGCCATAGCGCGCGCTGAACCTTTTCTCCTTCAGCATGGGGGCAAGGAGGCAGTAGGCCGTCAGGCCGAGCGCGAGCGCCAATTGGTCCGGTGTCCAGACCGGTACGGTCCATGTCGTCAGTGCAAAGGACACGTAGATCGGCTGCCTGATCAGGCGAAACAGGCCGCGCGTGGGCATGTCGGGAAAGACGGGTTGCTTGTTCTGAGCAAGCGACATCCAACCGAGCGCGCCCGATTGCACCTCCGCGCCGGCATCGTAGCTGGCTTTGATCAACAGAAGCCATGACGCGGTGTAGGCGGCGCATAAGGCATAGAAAGCGATACCTTCAGCGCGCCACCAGATCACACCGCTCGGCGTCCAGAAGGCGAAAAGCAGGATCAATTGCACCGAGGCGACAATCGCATAGGTCGTGGTGGACAGCGTGCTGGCGGCAAAGGCAGGCGCAAGCGATCGCAGGATTTTCCCGCCGCGCTTGGTCAAGAGCATGGAGTGCATAAGCGGGAATTGCGCGATCAAAAGGGCATTGACCGCGATCGCATAGGGTTGTGGCACCCGCCCAAAGCTCTCGCTCATGCCGAAAAACATCGCGACAATCATCGCGCCGACGGCGAGTGCGAACAGCAGATGACACGCCAAACCATAGGCAAAAGCCCAGGCAATGCGGCCAAAGCCCGGTGGCAATCGCAAAAGGCCAAGCACCAAGCGCAAAAGCCGCTGATAGGGATAAGGTTCTTTTTCCATTACGGGCGAGGACATAATCGACTGCGTTCCGCCTTCCAGCATGGCCGTCAATTGGTCGCATCCGGTTTTTTTGCTTGAAAGGCGCGGGAGCCGAACGGCAGGTCAGGCGGCTTAAGCCTTTGTTGTGCAGTGCGTCAAAATGCACAGTCTACGATGAAAACCACCTGGCGCAGCGGCGCGTAAACCGGTCAAAGCAACCCAATGGAGACCTCACGTGACTATTTGGCACTCAATTAACAAAATGACGCCAAAAGTGCCGGCGATCTTGCCAGCACATTGGCTTATTCGCATTCCCGTGGCGGGTATCATCCTGCAGCAAGCTGCCTGGAAATTGCCGCTGAGCGCAGGCGATGCCGAAGTTTACGGCCTGCCGCTGTTTGCCTGGGCGTTGGCAACGCTGGGCGAACTTGGGGCCGGTATCGGCCTCCTGCTGGGCGGTCTATTGCCTGGGCGGGTTGGTGATGTGCTGACGCGGATCAGTGGCGCCGTCATCGCGATTGTCGTGGTCGGCGTTCTTTATGTTGCCTACGCGGCACCGCTGATGGATATCCTCACGCTAAACCAGTTGCAGATCATGCTGCTCGTTGGTGGCTTGTTCTTTGCGCTGCGCGGCAATGAGCGCTTCACGCCGACGATGAGACGTCCGCGCATAACGCTGCAGGCGGCCGAATAATTTCATCCTCCCCGATCGTTTAGACCAAAACCGCGCCCCATGGCTTTTTGAGCCGTGGGGCTTTTTTTTATCCGTTTACGGCCGTTGCGCTCAGTACGGTTTGACCGAAAAATCTAGGATTCGAAACGGCACGGCGGCGTAGCGTTTCATGTCGGCTGCGGTCTCAATCAACCGGTCCGCGCGGCGCGGGCGCGCGACAAGAGACAGTATTTTCGCGCTTGTCGGTTTTTCAAACTCAAAAGCCAGATTGAGCGTTGCTTTCCGGTAGAGGTTCGCGCGCCAGCTTGCATGGCCAATGAATTGATCATCAGCGAACACTTCAAAATCACAGGGCCGCCGGGCCTGCGCGGAGAGTTCGATGCGTGCTTTCAAGCGCAGTCGGCCATCGATGGCCTGAATGCTTTCGTTGTATTGCAAAAGCACCGGTTCATTGCCGGGCTTGTCGCCTGATCGGGGGTAGGCGCGGACGGCGATCTTCGTGTTGGACGGCAACCGAGGAAGCGCTTTTCGCGCCGCGCGCATGCGAACCTGTTTGGCCATGCCCCGCATGATCCGGCCTATTTGCCCTTCCCGGTCGCGCGGCCGCGTTTGCAGAAATTGCGATAGGTACCGCAGCGGTTTTGCCGAAGCGCGGCGTGTGACGCGATCCAGCATCGCAC
The DNA here is from genome assembly GCA_039208465.1 of Pseudomonadota bacterium. Lineage (GTDB taxonomy): Bacteria > Pseudomonadota > Alphaproteobacteria > Rhizobiales > Rhizobiaceae > JBCBDX01. The sequence goes on along the minus strand of JBCCRB010000183.1, from coordinate 369 downwards.
GCTCAACCGGCAGCTCGCATTCATCGGCCAGGTAATGCAGCGCGATTGCAGCGGAAGCTTCGATACCTCTTGCCTCGATAATCGTTTCCAATTCATCGGCAGCGACGGTGTCCGCGCTCAGCAGGTCGGCAATATCGCACAACCAGTCGCTGTGTGTGTGCGAATCCAGACCGCCATGGGCAATGGCGATGGCGACCTGTTGCGCAGGACTTGGCACGCATACGGGGATCTGGTCCAGCTTGGTGCGTGTCGCATCGGCCCAAAAGCGTTCATCATCGCGGTGATGACCCTGATGCGGATGGAACGGATATAAATGCAGATCAATGTCGCCGAAGCGCCCCTTATAAAGATTGAGCGCGCGCTGGGTTC
>JBCCRB010000182.1:0-6020 GCA_039208465.1 Pseudomonadota bacterium | reverse complement strand
CTCGGAGGCCCAAATCATGAAAGACATTACCAGCACACCAGCAGATTTCGACGCAGACCACGGTATCGAAGAGGCTCCCGCACTGGACAGTTTTGGACTGTCCGACATGTTATCTGGAGACATGACAGAGGACCTTGATGGGTCAAACGCTGACGGGATACAAAACCGCGACTTCCGCGCATTGGCTGCCCGCGATGACTACGACGCTGCCGACGACGACGATGGGATGTTCGACGTGCTTTCGCTCTATGACCGGCGGGACGACAGCGTGGATGGCGACGCGCGCAGCTTTACGCTGGCCGGTTTGAGCAGTTGGCTCACACAATACGAAACGGCCTACCCAGACGCTTTGCCGATTGTCGACATTGGCTGGTTCCCCCCCATGGCCTTTGTCGCCGACGACATTGACCAATCCGAATTCGCCGAACTCATCCCCACCGATCCGAGGTTTGGCCAGCAGTGGCACCTCAACAACACCGGCATCGGGATCGATTTGAACATCACGGATGTGTGGGATGATTACACCGGTGACGGCATCCGCGTTGTTGTGATCGATACGGGCACCGACCGCAGCCACGAAGACTTGGCGGCCAATATCAACTTTGCCCTCGATTGGGATTATCTGCAAAATGATGCGGTCGCAGAACCGGTTGGCACAGCCGTAAGTCAGCACCACGGTACAGCCGTAACAGGCATTATAGGACAGGTGAACAACAGCGTTGGTGGTGTTGGTGTCGCCTACGATTCCGAGCTGATTATCTTCCGCGGCTACGGCATCGACGCGGCGTTTGGCGACGAGGTGTGGTTGGATGCCGCTGGCCTTGGCGACACGGTTGGAAACCCAAACGGCAATTCGATCGATGGTGACGTTGTCAACATGAGCGCGGGTTACGGCGACGACGTGTTCATCTGGACACAGTTCCTGCAAGACGCTGTGGATGCGATGGAAACCGCCGCCGAAGATGGCCGCGGCGGGTTGGGCACCATCATGGTCAAATCGGCCGGGAACAGCCGCGACGCCGCAAACTCGACCCTGCGCGAAGAAAGCACGGCTGAGCTTTATGACACTACGCGGCACACGATCAACGTGGCTGCCATCGAACGAACAGGCGACGTCACCAGCTATTCCTCGCCAGGCGCCAATCTGCTGACATCTGCATTTGCACCGGACGATTTTCAGACTGGTTTTTCTGTTGCAGATCGATCCGGCACCGACGGGTACAATAGCGCATCCGGCGCTGCAGGTAACTATACCACCACATTCAACGGCACCTCTGCGGCAGCACCGCAGGTGTCAGGGGTTGTCGCGCTGATGCTCGAAGCCAATCCGAACCTGGGCTGGCGTGACGTTCAGAAAATCCTCGCACTTGCGTCGCGCAATGTCGGGTCCGATGTCGGTGCGACCGCCACCGGTTCCGAACAGGCAACAGATGGTAGCGCCAGCTGGCAGTGGAATGCAGCGGGCGCAGGATCATCAAACCTGCATTGGAACGGCGGCGGGCTGCATTTCTCGAACGACTACGGCTACGGCGCCATTGATGCGCTGGCAGCGGTGCGGTTGGCCGAAACCTGGGAGCTGACCGGTACAAGTGGCACAGGCGGTACCGAAGTCACCGAGAGCCGCGACATGGACGGCACTTTCGTGACGACAAACTACAGCCTCGGGTTTGTCAGCCACACAGCCACATTTTCCAGCAACATTATCGTCCAGCACATCTCAGTGAACATCGATTTTGACATCGATGATCTGGCTGACATGGAAGTCTTCATCATCTCGCCCAACGGCACGCGTGTGCAGTTGATCAATGACACCGGCGACAGCCAAGCGTTTGACACCTCAATCAACGCCAACAATCGCGGCTGGAACTTTGGCTCTACCGCGTTCCTTGGCGAAGAGGGCAACGGCACGTGGACAGTACAGATCCGCAATGATGATGGATCGGCTGCAGGTACATTTAGCACCTCGGACGTGGACCTGACGATTTACGGAGATACCGAGACAGCGGATGATCTGTTTGTCTATACGGATGCGTTTTCCGATTATGACGGGGTGGCCGGGCACCTGACATCCGCGAGTGGCAGCGGCGGGGTCAATACGATGAACGCCGCGGCTGTCACCTCGAACACGCTCATCAACTTGCTTGCCGGGACCGGTACAATTGACGGGGTAGCGACGACCAATTCCTTTATTGACCGCGTCTTTACTGGCGATGGAAACGATACTGTTATTGGGGACGGCATTTCGGAATTCATCGACACAGGACGCGGCAACGACAGTGTTGAGGGCGGCGCAGGTGCCGAAACCATCAACGGTGGGACCGGCAATGACAGCCTCGATGGCGGTGCGGGGGATGACACCATCAACGGCGGCGACGGCAACGATACGATCACCGGCGGCCTGGGCAACGACATCATGAATGGCGGCAACGGCAATGATGTGTTCGACTTCGAGGCCGGGGTTCATTCCAGCGATACAATCAACGGCGGCGCAGGCACGGACAAGATCCTCCTGTCTGGCTTGGGCACCTTTGATTTCAACGGCGCGGATTTGAGCATCTCTTCAATCGAAGAGATCGAATTCAATGCCGATGTAAACGGCACCAAAATCGCCAACTTCACCATTCAAGAGTTCGACAACACCGTCGAAGTGCCCGCAAACCTGCTGATTGACAGCAGTGGCGGCAATATCGACATCTTAAATTTCTTTGCCACTGGTGTGCTGTTCTCGACCATCGACTGGAGCGGCTGGAATTTCCAGAATTGGGACGACACGCTCGATGAGCTCAACATCACGCTTGGCGGCGCAATCTCCAACTTTACCAGCACGCAAGAGCGCGACAACATCACCGGCAGCGCGAACGCGGAAACCATTAACAGCGGTCTCGACAATGACACCGTCAATGCAGGCGCTGGTGATGACACGGTCGATGGTGGTTCTGGAAATGACAGCCTGGACGGCGGAACCGGCAACGACAGTGTTATCGGCGGAACCGGAAACGACACGATAAACACCGGTTCGGACGGTCAGGACACGCTGGAAGGCGGTAGCGGCAACGATCGGTTGATCAAAGGCGGCTTCCTGACCTTTGGCGCCGATGACAGCTTTGACGGTGGTACGGGCAATGACACGATCGTATCGACCGTCGACTGGGCGAATGGCGTGCTGTTTGACCTCGCTGCGGGCAATATCAGCCTGCTCGGCGACGTGCGCGACACACTGACGAGCATCGAAAATGCCGAGGTGGGCGGATCGGCAGACGTCATCGGCACATCGGGTGCCAACCTTATCATAGCAACTGGCGTTGGTTCGTTCGACAACAATGACCTGGATGGCGGCTCAGGCGACGACACGATCAACGCAGGCGCCGGCAACGACTCGATCCGCGGTGGCGCGGGCAATGACAGCCTGCTGGGTGGCGACGGCAACGACACCATCGAAGGCCAAGGTGGATCAGACACAATTGATGCCGGTGAGGGCGATGACCTGATCCAAATCAGCCCAGGCTGGAGCGGGGGCGACGTCAATGACGGTGGCGCGGGCAACGATACGTTCCGCCTGAATTTCGGCGCGACCTCTGGATACACCATCAACCTTGACACCGGCAGCTTCAATGGCGGCGGCGACTCGACCAGCACACTGATCAACATTGAAAATCTGATTGTCGGAAACGGCGCGGACAACCTGACCGGCAGTGGATTTGCCAACAGGATCGAAGCGCTGGGTGGCAATGACACCGTGCTTGGGTTGGCCGGTGACGACACCCTGCTTGGCGGTGATGGCAATGACAGCCTGGTTGGTGGCCAAGGTCAAAACTCCATCGAAGGCGGTGCGGGCGACGACACGCTCGACGGCTCCGGCTTTTCCGCGGATTCGGTTTTTGGCGGTGATGGCAATGACCTGGTGATACTGGGCAGCGGCAGCGGCGACGAAATCTCCGGTGGTGCTGGCATTGATACGCTGGATTACTCTGGGGCATCGGCGCCAGGCACCACCTATTTCTACGATATGGGTGCAGGCCGGGGCGTGGGTCTGATCGCCCTTGCAGGTCCTTTCTTTACCACGTTCATCGATGCATTCGAAAACCTGATCACCATCAGCGGGTCCGACAATGTTGTTGTGGGCAATTCACTTGCCAACGCCATTACGTCTAGCACAGGGGACGACTCCATCGACGGTGGTGCCGGCAATGACACCATCCTGGGCGGAGACGGAAGTGACACACTCGAAGGCGGCAGCGGCGCTGACAGCCTAAACGGCGGCGACGGCGACGACCTGATTGTACAATTTAACGGATGGAGCGGCGGCGATACCTACAATGGCGGCGCAGGCACCGACACGTTTGATTGGTCCGGCACATCCGCGTTCGCTGTCACTGCAAACTTGACAACGGGTGCGTGGATCGGCGGCGGCGGCAACCTGACGATGATCAGCATCGAAAACATGATCGACAATGCCGGCGACGGTACCCTGATCGGATCTTTTGACGCCAACCGCATCGAAGGCCGCGCAGGCAATGACTCGATCCTCGGTGAGGGTGGCAGTGACACCCTGTTGGGCGGTTCGGGCAACGACACGCTAGATGGCGGATTTGGAATTGACGACATCTTTGGTGATGACGGCGATGACCTGATGATCCTGGCGAATGGCGCGGGCTCAGACAATTTCAACGGTGGCGCAGGCAATGACACAGTCGATTTCACTGGTATAACTCTCAACACATTCGCTGATCTGACCGCAGGTTTCTGGAACTTCGTCGGGTTTATTCCCAACTACGACCTGATTGACGTCGAAAACTTTATCTTCGGCGACGGCAATGACAGCCTCGAAGGGTCTATCGACGCAAACTTCATTGATGGCGGCGCGGGCAATGATCGGCTGCGCAGCTTCGGCGGGAACGATAGTGTGCTTGGCGGGCTTGGCGATGACACGGTCAACGGCGGCGCGGGCAATGACACGCTCGAAGGCGGCGCAGGCAATGACACTGTCTACGGCCAGGACGGCGATGACATTATGTTCGGCGATGACGGCGACGATCTTCTGATCGGAAATGCTGGCAATGACTCAATCCAGGGCGGAGACGGCGCAAATGACATGCGCGGCCGCGAGGGCGATGACATCATCACCGGCGGCTTCGATGGCGACCTCGCCTTTGGCGGCGACGGCAACGACACCATCGACGGCCTCGAAGGCAATGACAGCCTTCAGGGCAATGGTGGCAACGACAGTCTCCTTGGCTTTAGCGGCGATGACCGACTGTTTGGCCAGTTGGGTGCAGACACCTTGCTCGGAGAAGACGGCGAGGATGAGCTGTTTGGAGGCGACGGCAACGATGACATCTTTGGCGGCAACGACAATGATGAGCTCTTTGGCGGCACCGGTAGCGACAGCTTGGATGGCGGCGAAGGCAACGATCTGCTGCGCGGCAACCAGCAAAACGACACGCTGTCCGGCGGGTTTGGTCAGGATACGCTGTTTGGCGATGACGGCTTTGACGTCCTGTTCGGCGGCAATGGCAATGACCAGCTTCAGGGCGGCAATGGCAATGACACGCTGACTGGCGGGAATGGCAACGACGTTCTGTTCGGCGGCTTTGGAAACGATGAGCTCATAGGCAGTTTTGGTCAAGACACGCTGCGCGGTAATGCCGGTGCGGATACCTTCCTGTTTGAAACCGCTGCCGACTCGGGGCCCGGTGTCTCAGACCTCATTGACGGCATCGACGGCGTCGGGGTGTTTGGCGGCGACCGCATCGATGTATCCAACATCGACGCCGATACTTCGACTGGTTTCGATGATGCATTCATCTTCCTCGGCAATGTCTCAAGCGCTGTGGCTCTGGGCTTTGGCGCAGGCGCGCTGTGGGTCGAGAATTTCGGCGCGCAGACACGGCTCTTTGGTCTAGTCGACAACGATATCGTGATCGATTTTGAAGTGCGCATCAATGACGCTGGAACTCTGGCGAGTGACTACACCGCGTCCGACTTCGTGCTCTAACGCCGTCAGGTAACCGCGCGGGCAT
>JBCCRB010000181.1:0-6043 GCA_039208465.1 Pseudomonadota bacterium | reverse complement strand
TCACGGCGGCCATGATCGGCACTTTAAAGCGCCAAAAATAAACCAGCGCCGCGACAATCAGCGTGCCGAAATACACCGTCGCCGCGAGGCCGAGATCCGCCCGAATGGCGACCAACTGCACCGCATTTTCAGGAATGGCGAGGCCGAAACGCTCGACCATGATGGCCGTGAGCACCTCGGTGACACAGGCGATGAAAGCGACGCCCAAAACCGTCGATGAGAGGCGCATGCGATGCTGGCGGGTGACAAATTCAGCCACCGTCCAGGCAAAAACACCCAAAGCGCCGTAAAGGATCAGCGGTTGCGGACCGAAGATCGAGGAAAGGGCAAAGAAAAGCCCCGCACCCACCAAAATGACCCCGATCGTGACGAACAAATCATTGCCGCCGCCGACGAGGCGCAGCGCTTCATCACCTGATTGCGCCGGGTCGCCGGCATCATCACCATAATGAGCTTTGCTCGGCGCCGTGGCCAACGCGATCAGCTGGTCCTTTTGATCAGCGGAAATGATCGCGCGTTGAACCGCTTCATCAAGCTGGTCGCGGGTAATGGTCATGATGTCGGATTGCCTTTCCATTGCATCAGGAGAACTGAGCCGTCCTGCTCATCTGCTTCCCTTATGCGAACAAAACCCGCCTTTTCATAGGCGTGTATCGCCCGTTTGTTCTCAATATCGGGATCAATGATGATCTTGGTGAAGCCTTCCTTGACGCGTTGCGCCACAAAAGCACGCAGCACGCGCGAACCGATACCTATTGACAGATGAGCAGCCTCGCCGATCCCCAAATCGACCCCAATCGTCTCATCATCGAAATCCAGCACCCAGGGTGACTGGCTCGACCAGGGCGGCTGCTTGGCGTCGCGTAGAAACCAATATTGAATGTAGCCGGTCGGGACATCATCAATGACAAAGACAAAAGGGCGTGTGCTGTCCCGCCCTTCAATCATATCTTTTATGTAGCCGATTTCCGTGTCCACCTCGCCCCACCATTCCTGCCAATGCGGCGTCTCCATCCACGCCCGAAGAAGCTGCAGATCCTGATGGGTAACGGGTTGAAAACGACAATCCATGGGTCAGGCCAGAAACTTGATCATCAGTAACTCATCGATATCGCGATCAGCCAGGCGGATAGCCGATGGCTCGTGCCCATACGGTTCAAACCCAAGCTTTGAGTAAAGCCTGCGTGCTGGCTTGTTATCAACACCCACGCCCAGATGGAGTTGCGTGATGCCGCGGGCACGCGCGTCATCAGCGATCCGCGTCAACAATTGGACCCCGATACCCATGCCGCCGAAGTCTGGGTGCACAAAAACACCGTAGACCCCAGCGCGGTGTTTGAGTTTTTGCCCGTGGAATTGCTCAAAATTCGCAATGCCCACCAGCTTCTCACCGGCAAAGGCGCCATAATGGAGGCGATTGCTCTGCAATGCTTGGCGCCAATAGGTATCCGGCTGGTCTTGCGCCTCTTCAAAGGCGCCGCCAAAGGCAGCCGGTTCGGTCTTCAGGCCAAGCAGCCGCAAATCCCGATAGGGTGCAACATCGTCAACGCCGAGGCGACACACTACAATCTCAGGCCGCATCCAATGTCTCGACCACCAGATTGTGGTTGGTGAAAACGCAGATATCGCCGGCAATCTCCATGGCGCGCCGGGCGATTTGCTCCGCATCCAAATCCAGGTCGACAAGCGCACGGGCGGCCGCAAGCGCATAATTGCCACCTGAGCCAATGGCCATCACGCCATATTCGGGTTCAAGAACATCGCCATTGCCGGTCACGCACAGGGAAACATCCTTGTCGGCGACCAGCATCAGCGCTTCCAGATTGCGCAGATATTTGTCTGTGCGCCAATCTTTCGCCAGCTCCACGCAGGCACGCATCAGTTGACCCGGATATTGCTCCAGCTTTTTCTCCAGCCGGTCAAGCAGCGTAAAGGCGTCCGCCGTTGCACCGGCAAACCCGGCAATCACCTGATTATCCTTGCCGATCCCGCGCACTTTGCGGGCATTGCCCTTCATGACGACCGATTGGCCCATGGTCACCTGGCCGTCACCGGCGATCACCACTTTGCCGCCCTTGCGCACCGTGACGATGGTGGTCGCGTGCATCGATGGCAAACTACTATTCTCGCTCATCAGCAAATTTCCTTCCATTTACGCCTATGTAAGGATGATCGTGCCCCTTGCAAACGCATGGTGGCGTTTCTCCAATCTGCTTGGTAAAGAGCCGCGTCAATCACAAGAAGGCCCGTGGACATTATGGCAGATCGTGTCGCGCAAGTGTCGCGTAAGACCAACGAGACCAACATCGATGTGACGGTCAATCTTAACGGGACCGGGTCTCGTCAGATCGCGACTGGTATCGGCTTTTTCGATCACATGCTCGATCAATTGGCGCGCCATTCGCTGATCGACATGACCATCAAGGCCGATGGTGACTTGCACATTGATGACCACCACACGGTTGAAGATGTCGGCATTGCGCTTGGCCAGGCGGTCAACAAGGCACTGGCAGACCGCCGCGGTGTTACGCGCTATGCAAGCCTTGACCTTGCGATGGATGAAGCGCTTACGCGCGCAGCTATCGATGTGTCGGGTCGCCCCTTTCTTGTATGGCGCGTTACATTCACATCGCCGAAGATCGGCACCTTCGATACCGAACTGGTGCGCGAATTCTTCCAGGCCTTCTCGCAACATGCCGGTATCACCCTGCATGTTGAAAATTTTTATGCCGCAAATGCCCACCATATTGCCGAGACATGTTTCAAGGCCGTTGCGCGCGTCTTACGCACAGCCCTTGAGATCGATCAGCGGCAGGCAGATGCGATACCCTCAACCAAGGGTACGCTGAACGGGTAGGCCATGGCACGGTACATAGTGTTAAAAAACGATCTGGAGACCAAGCGCGAAAAGCTCCTGGTGCTGCGCGACGATTTCGCGGTGCTGGCGCTTGCCTTTCCGCTGCCATGGCTCCTTTTCAAGCGCCTTTGGCTGCACGCGTTTGTGGTTCTGCTGATTCTGGCGTTCATCAGCTATTTGTCCGAGGAAACCGTGACATTCGGTATCGCCCTGGTCTCCAATATTGCCCTCGGCCTTATCGTCGCCTTGGAGGGTCAGTCCTGGGTGATCAACAAGGCAAAGCGGCGCGGATATCGCGAGATTGGCTCGGTGAACGATGCCTATAATTTGCAGGAAGCCGAGCTGCTCGTTCTCGACAAATATGCGATCGATGAGGATGCCGAAACAAGGCCCGCCATGCGCCCTGTTCATCAAGCGCCCGCGCCCGGTGACACCAACATCTTGCTTGGGCGGCCATAACCAAAATGTCTGTTGCTATCATTGATTACGGATCGGGCAATTTGCGTTCGGCGACGAAGGCATTCGAACGCGCCGCGCGCGAAGCTGGGCTCGACACAACAATTGACCTAACCTCAGATCCCGATCGCGTCCGCGCCGCAGACCGCATTGTCCTGCCAGGCGTTGGCGCCTATGCCGATTGTGCCGCCGGGCTCAATGCCGTCGATGGCATGCGCGAGGCCTTGCAGGAAGCGGTCACCGAAAATGGCCGCCCTTTCTTTGGTATCTGCGTCGGCATGCAATTAATGTCGACACGGGGCCTGGAAAAAACCACCACGCCCGGTTTCAATTGGATCGCCGGTGATGTCGTCATCATGAAGCCGGATGATCCTCAATTGCGCATCCCGCAAATCGGTTGGAACACGCTCGATGTGCATCAGCCGCACCCGATGCTGGATGGCATCAAGAGCGGCCCCAACGGCCTGCATGCTTATTTCGTCCATTCCTATTATCTTGAAGCCGATGATCAGACCGACATTGTCGCCACCTGCGATTATGGTGGTCCGGTCACCGCCATCGTCGCGCGTCACAATTTCTTCGGGACACAGTTTCACCCCGAAAAGAGCCAGACGCTGGGTCTGGCCCTGATCGCCAATTTTCTTAAGTGGGCACCGTGAATAGCCAAAAGGACAATTGGGCTAGGCTTGTCCCGGAATTGCTGGTGGCAGACATTAAGGCAAGTCTTGCATTCTGGTGCGACCTGATTGGTTTTCAGATCCTGTATGACAGACCTGAAGAGCATTTCGCATATCTTGATCTGAAAGGCGCGCAGATCATGCTTGAACAATACGCAACGGATGTACGCCAATGGATAACAGGACCGCTTGAAAAGCCATTGGGACGAGGCATGAACATGCAAATTGAGGTGACCGACATTGAGGCACCACTAGATAAACTTCGTCAGGCACAGTGGCCTCTCTTTATGGAGCCAGAGGAAAAACGGTATCGGATTGGTGATAAGCATGAAGCCCAGACGCAGTTTCTCGTGCAGGATCCTGATGGTTACCTTTTGAGATTGTTTCAGGCGCATTAGAATTGACGGCTTCTATGAAAAGAAAAATTCTGTTTCCCGCCATCGATTTGAAAGATGGGCAATGCGTGCGCCTCAAACATGGCGAGATGGACAGCGCGACCATCTATAATGACGATCCGGCGGACCAGGCCCGCGCCTTTCAGGAACAGGGTTTTCAATGGCTACACGTCGTTGATCTCAATGGCGCCTTTCAGGGCGAAAGCGTCAATGGTGCTGCCGTCGAAGCCATCCTGGCGGCCACCGATAATCCCGTCCAATTGGGCGGCGGTATTCGCAGCCTGGCGCATATTGAGGCCTGGCTTGAAAAGGGCCTGGCGCGTGTCATCCTCGGCACGATCGCCGTGCGCGACCCTGATCTGGTCATGGAAGCCTGCAAAAAGTTCCCGGGCAAGATCGCGCTCGGCATCGATGCCAAGGGCGGCAAGGTTGCTGTTGAAGGATGGGCGGAAGCCTCGCATCTCGGTGTAACCGAATTGGCAAAACGCTTTGAAGGGGCCGGCGCTGCCGCCATCATCTATACCGACATTGATCGCGATGGGGTGCTGACCGGCATCAATTGGGAGGCCACCATTGATCTGGCCGACACGGTTTCCATTCCGGTGATCGCCTCAGGCGGCCTGGCCTCCATGGCCGACATTGTGCGCATGACATTTCCTGACGCACATAAGCTGGAAGGCGCCATTTCCGGCCGTGCGCTTTATGATGGGCGCATTGATCCGGCCCAAGCGCTTGCGATCTTGCAGGAACGTTTACCGTAACCGGCATTTTACCTCAGCGATTAACCCAATTCAGCCGTGCATTTGCTAGCCGAGAGGCAGCGAAAGCGAATTTGGGGCAAATCATGAAGAAGATCGTTGCAGCCAAGCTGCATGGCATTTTTATCACACAATGTGACCTGAACTATCACGGCTCGATAACGCTTGATCCGGACCATTGCGAAATGGCCGGTATCATGCCGATGGAATTCGTCGAGATCTGGAACAAGCATTCGGGCGCCCGCATCTCCACCTATGTCATTTATGGCGAACGCGGGTCGAAATGCTGCGTCCTCAACGGCGCCGCGGCGCGCACCTGCCAGCCCGGCGATCAGATCATTATCTGCTCGGCGGATTATCGCGAAGCCGAAGCGATTTACGAAATCGCGCCGCGTATCTTGACCTTTGAGCGTGATAACAGCGTTGCAGAAGTGCTCGAATACCGCGCACAGAAGGACGAGGCAGGCCGCCCGCGCTTTGAAATCGTCGATCTGGCCGATGAAAAAGTGCAGCCAATTCCCTTGATGGCGCGCGCGTCCAACTGAATTGGCTGGCCAAATGCAGGCTGTTTCGCCTATAGGCGAGCATCATGATGAAAGCCCGTGTCATACCCTGCCTCGACGTCAAGGACGGCCGCGTCGTCAAAGGCGTTAATTTCGTTGACCTGGTCGATGCAGGCGATCCGGTGGAAGCAGCGATCGCCTATGACGCTGCAGGCGCCGACGAATTATGCTTTCTCGACATCACGGCTTCATCGGACAACCGCGACACAATCTATGATGTCGTGGCCCGCACCGCCGATCATTGTTTCATGCCGGTGACTGTTGGCGGTGGCGTGCGCAAGGTCGAAGACATCCGCAAACTTCTTTTGTCCGGCGCCGACAAGGTGTCGATCAATAC
>JBCCRB010000180.1:0-6045 GCA_039208465.1 Pseudomonadota bacterium | reverse complement strand
GCTTTTCGACGGTGCGGCTGACGATACGGGCAGTGCCGCCGATCTGGCTGCTCTCTTGGGCCTGCCCATCCTGCTGGTGATTGATGCTTCGCGGATGGGCCAGTCGATTTCAGCGCTGGTCGCCGGCTTTGCAAGCCACCGGGCCGACATTTCTATTGCCGGTATCATTTTGAACCGTGTCGGCTCAGAGCGACACCGGACCATGCTGGAGCGTGCGCTGGCGCCATTGCAGATCCCCATTCTGGGTGTGGTGCCTCTTCAGGCAGCGCTTTCCCTGCCGAGCCGCCATTTGGGGCTTGTGCTTGCCGATGAGCATAATGCGTTGGAGAGCTTTATCACCCAGGCGGCGGCTGTGGTTACTGCGCATTGTGATCTTCAGCGAATTGCATCGCTCGGTTTTGAACGCCCGCAGGGCGTGCCGACCGATCCGTTGCCGCCCTTGGGTCAGCATATTGCGATTGCGCGCGATGATGCGTTTAGCTTTGTCTATCCGCATTTGTTGGACGGTTGGCGGACGCAAGGCGCGTCCATTTCTTTCTTCTCGCCGCTCGCCGACGAAGCGCCAGTCAGCGATGCCGATGCGATTTTTCTGCCTGGTGGCTATCCGGAATTGCATGCTGAAAAGCTATCTGCGGCGCATCATTTCCGCGACCGCATGCAGGCGGCTGCGCTTGCTGACGTGCTGATCTATGGTGAGTGCGGCGGCTATATGGTGCTCGGCGATGGGCTGATTGATGGTAACGGCAGGGCGCACGCAATGCTGGGTCTTTTGCCGGTGACCACGAGTTTTGCCAAGCGCACGCGGCATTTGGGCTATCGTCAATTGACGTCGTCGGCGCTGCCGGGCTGGACCTTCAATCTGCGGGGACATGAGTTCCACTATTCGTCACTTGAGGCCATGCAGAAGACCGAACCCTTGTTTCATGCCAGCGATGCCGCCGGCACCGCGCTGGGGCCGGTCGGTCAGATCGTGGGGCGAGTGATGGGTTCCTACATGCATGTGATAGACCGCGTTGCATGAGTGACTTCATCGAACATGGCGGGGCGCTGGATGCGGCAATCGCTGCCCATGGCGGCACGCGTTCGACATGGCTCGATCTGTCAACGGGCATCAACCCGGTTGCCTATCCGGTGCGGGATTTGCCCGATGATGTCTGGTCGGCCTTGCCCGATAGCGCGCTACACGCGCGGTGCCTTGAGGCGGCGCGTGCCTATTATGCGGTGCCTGACTGGGCAAACATTGTTGCGGCACCGGGCACGCAGGCGATCATTCAATGGTTGCCATATCTCCTGCCCAAACAGCCGGTATCAATCATCTCGCCCACCTATGGCGAATATGGCCAGGTTTTCTCGCAAGCGGCTTGGCCTGTCGAAACAAGGGATGAGCTGGTAGCAATAAGTGGCGAAGGCATCGTTATTGTGGGCCACCCAAACAATCCGGATGGTCGGACGTGGGATTTACAGGCCTGTGAAGCGGTGCTGCGCGATGGGGCGACCCTGATCATTGATGAGGCCTTTGCTGATCTGGTGCCCGATCAATCGCTTGTCTCGCTTGCCGCGCAGCCGAACGTCCTGGTGCTGAAATCCTTCGGCAAGTTTTTTGGCATGGCGGGTCTGCGGTTGGGCTTTGCGGTGGGGCAGGGTGATCTGATCGGCAGGCTACGCACGCTGTTGGGGCCGTGGAGTGTTGCTGGCCCGGCCCTCGCGATTGGCGCGCAGGCGCTCGCTGATGATGAATGGATCGCGCAGACGCGGGGCCAGGTACGGCAGCAAAGCGCGGAACTTGAGAGATTGTTGGTCGGGGCCGACTGCGCGCTGGTCGGCCGGACGGATCTGTTCGTTACCGTCTCGCACGCGCAGGCGGCGACAATCGCTGACGGGTTGGCGCGCGATCATATTTTGGTGCGCAGGTTTGATCATTCGCCTGATTGGCTGCGGTTTGGCCTGCCGGGCAATGCGACCGAACTATCCAGGCTGGCCGGGGCGTTGCAGCGGGTTTTGCCGTGACCCATCATCTGCTGGTTCTTGCCTGTGCGCTGTTGCTTGACCGGCTTGTGGGTGATCCGGACTGGCTGTGGCGGCGTCTGCCGCATCCTGTTGTTGGCTTTGGTGCTGTCATTGCCTGGGCCGACAAGAGCCTGAACGATTCGGCATTGAGTGAGGAGGTGCGCCGACGCCGCGGCGTTCTCTGGCTGGCTGCGGCGATCCTTGCGGTGACGATGGCAGGTCTTGCGCTCGTGGTACTGCTGCGTCTGTCGGGTCTTGTGGGTTTTGTTGTTGAAGTGGTCATCGTCGCGATCTTCCTTGCGCACAAATCCCTGCTGGATCACGTGCGTACTGTCGCCGTTGGGCTGGACGAGGGCGGTTTGGACGGTGGCCGGAAAACCGTGGCGATGATCGTGGGCCGCGATCCGAACGCGTTGGATGAGCATGGGGTGGCACGTGCGGCGATTGAGAGCCTCGCCGAGAATTTTTCCGATGGCGTTGTCGCGCCTGCCTTCTGGTACGCGTTTTTGGGTTTGCCGGGCCTGTTGGCCTACAAGCTGATCAATACGGCTGACTCCATGATCGGGCATTTAACCGAACGCCATCGGGCGTTTGGCTGGGCGTCGGCAAAGCTTGACGATGTGGTCAATTGGGTGCCCGCGCGTATCGCCGCTCTGCTGATCCTCTCCACCCGGCCACCCATGCTGGGCGAGAGCATCCCTATCGTGCGCCGGGACGCACATCTGCACCGTTCTCCCAACGCCGGATGGCCGGAAAGCGCGATGGCCGCGGTCTCGAACTTGGCGCTCGGCGGCCCGCGCGTTTATGTCGGTGACGCTGTCGATGAACCTTTTATCCATGCGCAAGGGCGGATGGATCCTGTTGCGAGTGATATCAGAACATGCATGGGATTTGCGGATCGTGCTTTTTGGGTCGGCACGGCATGCCTGACGATCCTGCTTGTCTTAAGCTGAGGCGGCGCGCCGCATTTCAATAGAACGATGCAGGTTCGGTGCCGCTTCAACAAGCGCTTGAGCCGGTCCAGACTTCGGGCTGTCCAGCACCGAAGCCGAGGGCCCATGCTCGACGATCTTGCCGGCATCCATCACCATCAATTCGTGTGTGATCGTGCGCGCCACTGTCAGATCATGGGTGATGAACAGGAAGGCGATTTTAAGCTGGTCATTGAGTGCGGCAAACAGATCAAGGATTTGCGCGCGGATCGACACATCCAACGCAGAAACCGGCTCATCGGCCACCACCAATTTTGGTCGTGTTATGATTGCGCGGGCAATGGCAAGCCTCTGGCGCTGTCCGCCGGAAAACTCATGCGGATACCGGCGCATGGCGTCGGGCGGCATGCCTACTTCCTTCAAGGCCTCGGCCACACGGTCGCGGCGCGCAGCGCCTGACGGTGCGTCCGGCACTATGTGTAGCGGTTCCGAGACCAGCCATTCAACAGTACGTCGAGGGTTGAAGGAGCCTTGCGGGTCTTGAAACACAACCTGCATGTCGCGGCGCAAGGCCTGCATCTGTTCCCCGCGTGCCTCATTGGTGTTGATGCCGTGCAGGCTGATCGAGCCGCTGGTTGGTTTGTCGAGCGCGAGGATCATCCTTGCGAGCGTTGATTTTCCGCATCCCGACCGGCCAACCAGGCCAACCGAGCGCCCCTCGGGGATCGCGAAGCCAACATGATCGACGGCGCGGAACGGGGTTTTGCGCGCGAAAACACCAACGCGTTTGCCGGGATAATCCTTGACCACCTCGTTCAGTACCAGAAGCGGGGTCTGACTGGTTTCACTGTTCTTACCCGCCCAAGCCGGTGCATGCACCGATGCTTCAGCGAGTTGGCGTGTGTAGGGGTGGTGCTGATGGTGGAGAATGTCGACGGCCGGCCCAGTCTCGCAAATCTTGCCGTCGCGTAGCACGGTGATGTCATCGGCCATATCAGCGACGACGCCGAGGTCGTGGCTGATCAACACCAGACCCATATTATTCTCTTTTACGAGACTGCGCAGCAGATCGAGGATTTGCCGCTGCAGGACAACATCCAACGCTGTCGTTGGCTCGTCGGCGATCAGGAGCTTGGGTTTGAGGGCACAGGCGATTGCGATCACAACGCGCTGGCGCTGCCCGCCGGATAATTCATGCGGATAGCGATCAGGGGAGAACTGATCGGGTGGCAAGCCGACCCGCTCAAGGATTTGCCGGGCCTGTTTTTCCGCGTTGATACGCAACACCCCGGTATGCCAGCTGATGCCTTCGGCCACCTGATCGCCGATTGTCTTTACCGGATTGAGGGCGGTCATGGGCTCCTGGAACACCATGCCGAGATCATCGCCACGCAATTTGCACATCTGACGGTCGGGCAGGCCCAAAATATCTTGCCCTTCGAAAAGGATTTGGCCCGACGTGCGCGCCTGCGCCGGCAAAAGCCCCATCGTCGCTAATGCAGTGATTGATTTGCCCGATCCGCTTTCGCCGACGATGGCGTGGACCTCGACGGCTCTGACCGTCAGATTGACCTGATCCAGGATCGGCTTTTGGCCGATCTGAAGATCGAGATTCTTGATGTCGAGGACAGGTGCAGCCATCGTCACTGCCGGTGCCGCATTTTCGGGTCTAGAACATCGCGCAGCCCATCGCCGAGTAGATTGAGACCGAGGACCGCCGTGATAATCGCCACGCCGGGGGCAATCGCCATTTGTGGTGCGACGGCCATCATGGTCTGCGCTTCGGACAGCATGCGGCCCCAGGACGGGTTGGGAGGCTGCGCGCCGAGGCCAACATAGGAAAGTGCGGCTTCTGCTAAAATGCCGAGCGAAAACTGGATCGTGCCCTGCACCAGCAGCAGATTGGCGATGTTGGGCAGGATGTGTTCGACGGTGATGCGCGATGCGGATTTGCCCGAAGCGCGGGCGGCGAGAATGAATTCGCGCGGCCAGATCGCAAGTGCCGCGCCGCGTGCCACGCGCGCAAAGACGGGAATGTTGAAAATGCCGATGGCGATGATCGCATTGACCGCGCCGGGGCCAAAGATCGCGGTGATCATGACGGCCGACAGGAGCGCCGGGAATGCGAAAATCACATCGGATGTGCGCATCAGCACATCGTCAATGATACCGCGTTTGGCGGCAGCCCAGCATCCGATCGGTACACCGATGAGCATGCCGATCGCCACTGCGACCAATGCCACGGCAATTGAATTGCGCGCGCCCTGCATGATCATCGACAGGATATCGCGCCCGAAATGATCGGTGCCCAGCCAATGGGCAGACGAGGGCGGTTGCAACCGGTCGGCGATGGTGAGGCGGGTCACATCATAAGGTGTCCAAAGGAACGAAATCAGCGCGATCGCGATGACGGTGCCGGTGATCGCAAGACCGATGACAAAGGATCGATTGCGCAGCGCCCGTTGCAGGAAATGGCGAACATCATCATGCTCGGTGGCCAGAAGATCGCGGTCGCTCATCAGTGTCGGCGCCTCAACCGTGGATCAGCCCAGGCGTACGCCAGATCAACCATGAAATTGACGAGGATGACGGCGGCGACCAGCAAGATCACAACGCTTTGGACAACGATCAGATCCAATTGCTGAATTGCCTGAAAAACCAGGCGGCCGAGCCCGGGCAGATAGAAAACGTTTTCAATAATGATGGTGCCGGCGAGCAGAAACGCAAATTGCAGGCCCATGATGGTCAGGACCGGGATCAGCGCGTTTCGTAGCGCGTGGTTCCACAGCACATGGCGGCGTGGCAGGCCCTTGGCGCGCGCGGTTCGGATATAGTCCTCGCGCAGCGTGTCGAGCAGGGCTGAGCGTGTAACCCGGGACAGGATCGCCGCCTGAGGTAGCGCCAGCGCGACGGCGGGCAGGAGGAGCGCGCGGATGGCCGGCCAAAGCCCAGCATCCCAGCCCGGGAATCCGCCCGCCGGCATCCAGCGCAAGGTGATGGCGAAGAGATAGACCAGCAGCAGCGCGAACCAGAAATTGGGAATTGCGATGCCGAATTGCGTTGCGGCCATGGTGGCTGTGTCGCCAGCCGTTCCATGGCGGCTGGC
>JBCCRB010000179.1:0-6058 GCA_039208465.1 Pseudomonadota bacterium | reverse complement strand
TATCGAACTATATATAGTACGATATCGTATTAAATGGAGAGTCCTATGCCACGTTCGTCTGGAAGATTCCTAGCCCGCAGAAAGTTCCTTGCCCTGATCGGCGGCGGTGTCGTTGTTGCTGCCGGCGCCGGTGCCGTCACCTTTGCCAATACGCGCACGCCGCATGACGCGCTCGCGCCCTGGGACGCAGCGGGTGGCTATGAAGATCCAAGGCTTCGCGCCCTGTCCTACGCGCTTTTGGCGCCCAACCCACACAATCGCCAACCCTGGGAGGCCGAGTTGGCGGACGCAGACAAGGTCATCATCTGGCGCGACAAGGCGCGGGATCTGCCCGTCACCGATCCGTTCGCACGGCAATTGACAGTGGGGATGGGTTGTTTTCTGGAATTGATGATCATGGCGGCTGCCCAAGAGGGCTATGCGGTCGAAACGGCCCTGTATCCGCAAGGAGAAGACGGGCCCGTTGCCGTTTGTCGGTTCGTCGCCGACAGCGCGACGCCCAATCCACTTTTTACCTATGTTTTGCAGCGCCGCTCACACAAGGCCGCTTTCGATATTCAAAAGGCGATCCCTGATGCTGATCTGGCCGGATTGGGTGCGCATGGCTCCGTCCGCACGTCAGCTGAAGAACTTACCGTCCTGAAAGAACATGCAATCGCGGCCTGGGAAACGGAGATGTCGACCGAAGCGCCTTATATGGAAAGCGTTCATCTGTTCCGCGTCGGCAAGCGGGAAATCAATGCCAATCCCGACGGGATCGACATTCAAAGCGCGATGCTTGATGCGCTTCGCCTCTCCGGCCAGCTGCCGAATTCCGTTCTGGCGGATATGAGCCACCCGGCCGTCATCGAGGCGACGGCGGAAACCAGCGCGCAAATTGAAAGCGCCCCGGCGATTGCCCTGATTACCACGCCGGGCAATACGCGGCTTGACCAGTTGGACGCCGGCGCCCGTTGGCTGCGCCTTAATCTTGATGCGACCGCGCGTGGTATCGCGCTGCGACCGGTGAGCCAGGCGCTGCAGGAATATGCCGAAGTGCGAGAAAACTTCACCGCCATCCAAGAAACATTCGGCAAAGGCGGCACTGTTCAAATGCGCGGCCTATTGGGTTATGGCACACTGACGCCGCGCACCCCGCGCTGGTCATTGGAGACGCGCCTGATCAATGCCTGAGACGAAAACCCGGCTCTATTTCGAACTCTTCAATGAGATCGGCATCATAGCGCAGCTCAATCGGGCTGCGCTTGAACGCCATCTGACTGATGGCATGGTGCTGCCGCAGTTTTCGGTGCTCAACCATTTGATCCGGGTAAAAGACGGTCGCACGCCGTTGGAATTGGCGAGCGCCTTTCAGGTGCCGAAAACCACCATGACGCACACGCTGCATGGGCTTGAAAAAGCAGGCTTTGTTGAGGTGCGTGCCAATGACGATGATCGTCGTTCCAAACGCATTTGGATAACGCCGGCGGGCAAAGCCTTTCGGGAAAAAGCCATTGCGAGCCTCGGACCGGATATCGCTAACCTCTCCAAGGTGATCGATCCGAAACAGGTGGAAGACGCCCTGCCCATTTTACGCGCACTGCGGGTGTTTTTGGATGAAGCGCGCAGTTGAACGCGCTGCGGCGTCCCTTATCTGACGAGAAAATTGGAGCGGAATTCATGGCAACCCAAACACAAGCAATCGAGCTTTTCTATTGGCCCACCCCGAATGGCTGGAAGGTCACGATCATGCTCGAAGAGTTGGGCGTGCCCTACAAGATCAACTGGATCAATATCGGCAAGGGCGATCAGTTCGAACCGGATTTCCTGAAAATCGCCCCCAACAACCGCATGCCCGCAATCATTGATCCGGAAGGGCCGGACGGGCAACCAATCTCGGTTTTCGAAAGCGCAGCGATCCTGCAATATCTGGGCCGCAAGTTTGGCCAGTTCTATCCAAACGACGAGCGCACGCGCGTTGAGGTGGAGCAATGGCTGATGTGGCAGATGGGTGGCTTGGGGCCGATGGCCGGTCAGGCGCACCATTTTCGCCAATACGCCCCGGAACAGGTGCCCTACGCGATCGACCGCTACACCAATGAG
Source organism: Pseudomonadota bacterium (assembly GCA_039208465.1). Classification (GTDB taxonomy): domain Bacteria; phylum Pseudomonadota; class Alphaproteobacteria; order Rhizobiales; family Rhizobiaceae; genus JBCBDX01. Next base: position 3,976 of record JBCCRB010000179.1, on the reverse strand, counting down.
GTGAACCGGCTTTATGGTGTGATGAACCGGCGCCTGGAAGATCGGGATTTCCTGGCGGGCGACTATTCCATCGCCGACATGGCCTGCATTGGCTGGGTCGTGCCCTATGAGCGCCAGGGCCAGGATCTGGCGGATTTTCCAAACCTGAAACGCTGGTTCGACACGATGAAGGCGCGCCCTGCCGTTGAAAAAGGCCTTGCTGTGGGCCGCGAAGAGCGTGAGCAGACCAATCTGCGCGATGACAAGGAAGCGCAATCGATCCTCTTCGGGCAAAAGGCACGCTAGCACGCACGTCGTTCGGTCCTATGCGGCCTTCTTAACGTCCAATTGACTGACGATTGCGCGGCACGCTGCATAGACTTGGTCGGCTGGGGCTTTGGCGCGGATGAGCGCCGAAATGCCAACCACGGACATCGCGAAGAATGCGGCCAGATCGTCGATGCTGGCATCCTTGGCCAGATCGCCATCGTCGCGCGCATTTTCCAGCGCTTTGGTAAAACCACGGCGCAAGCGTTGCAAATAAGCGTCGACGAATTTGGCGCTGCGCGGATCAAGCGCTGCCCGCTCGACCGCCGTATTGGCCATCAAACATCCGAGCCCATTGAAACGCGTGTCGATGGCGGACGCATAAGCGGCAAATGCGTGACGAATGGTCTCGGCGTTTGCGGCTGGATCTTCAATGGGCGCCAGCACGCGCGTCAAATGCACAGCGCTGTAGCGTTCCAGCGCTGCCTCAAACAGACCCTGCTTTGAGCCGAATTCGTCATACATGGTCTTCCGATTGACGCCCATTTCGTCAACCAGTTCCGCCGTGCTCGTGCCCGCATAACCCTGCCGCCTGAAAATCTCGATCGCCAGATCGAGCAGGTCTTCACGCTTGTAGGTTTTTACCCTTGGCATCGCTTCCTCATTTTTTCATTGACATAAGTAACCAATCAGTTATTTATGTCAATGTAACTGATCAGTTTCTTTCAACTTCGACCAATGAAGAAAGCCACAAAGGAGCAAGACAATGACCAATTCACAGATCACCGTTGTGTACAAATGGACGGCTAATGAAGGGCAACTTGATGCGTTGACCGAGATCTACAAAGGCGTCACCGATGCCATGAACGCCAACGAACCCGGCGCCCTGGAAGTGCAGGTGTATGTTTCAAAGGACGACAATGCGCTCTATGTCCGCGACGTTTTCGCTGACGCCGACGCGCTCGGCTTCCATCTGTCGCAAACCGCCGCCCCGCATTTTCCCCAATTGCTGGATGTTGCTACGCCTGGCGCATTCTTGTTCTTCGGGGACGTTCCGCAGCCGATGCAACAGGCGGCCAAGCAAATGGGTTTGGCGGCTGAATTTGCAGCGCATACCGTCGGCTTTAATCGCTGACAATGGGCGCCCACCCTGCCGCTATTAGTTGCGACGGGGCGGCGGCGTCATTACGTTGGGTCGCCACTGATTGAGCCAATCCTATCCGAGCGACGCCATGCTTATATCTTTCGCCCTGCTTACCGGCCTGCAGCTCGTAGATGTCATCGTGCATATCGCCACGGGACAGGTTGAGCCAATCCGCATCACATCAAACGTCATCATCAGCGCCGGCGCCATCGCGGCCCTCTTCTCCCCATTCCGGGCGACGCAGCTCGTTCTCGGCACCAGCCTACTCTATCTTGTGCTCAACCTCGCATTCCTCCTGCAACAGGGGGTTGTTGATCCGGCCACGGGCGGGCTGCGCATCTCTCTTTACATCTTCATCATCGGTAGCCTTGCGCTCGCGGCCTGGTATCGTCAGCGCCTGAAGGCCGGGCGCTAACCCACTTAGGCTGGCACTGGACATTGCAAACACTCTCTTGCCGCATCGGAAATTATTGACGTTTACGTCAAAGTAAAATATTTACTGGTGGAAACTAATGTCGCGCCTTACGCTCTTGCAGCGCCCCCTGTTTGGAGGGCAAACAGGGTCACGGCATTTTTAAGCGCGCCTATCGGGAGGTCGATCCATGTCAGAAGCCAATGGTGCACAAAATCCGATGCACGAACCACGCGAGTCGATGGAATTCGATGTCGTGATTGTCGGCGCGGGACCGGCGGGTCTGGCCGCGGCCATCAAGCTGAAGCAGCTCGATGAAAACCTGTCCGTGGTGGTGCTGGAAAAAGGTGCGGAAGTGGGCGCGCATATTCTGTCGGGCGCGGTGATTGATCCGATCGGTCTCGATCAGCTCATTCCGGATTGGCGCGACGACCCCGACCATCCGCTCAAGACCCCGGTGACGGCCGACCATTTTCTCTATCTCGGCGCCGGTGGGGGCGTTCGTCTGCCTAACTTTTTAATGCCGCCGCTGATGAACAATCATGGCAATTACATCGCCTCGCTCGGCAATGTTGCGCGCTGGCTGGGCGCGCGGGCCGAGGCGCTTGGTGTCGAGATTTACCCCGGCTTTGCAGCTGCCGAACTGATCTATGATGACAAGGGCGCGGTCAAAGGCGTGGCGACCGGTGACATGGGTGTCGGGCGCGATGGCGAACCCACAGCAATGTTTGCACGCGGCATGGAATTGCACGGTAAATATGTGCTGATCGGCGAAGGCGTGCGCGGGTCACTGGCCAAAGAGCTCATAAATCGATTCAAGTTGGATGAAGGCAAAGAGCCAGCCAAATTTGGCATTGGCATCAAAGAGTTGTGGCAAGTGGCTCCAGAAAAGCACAAGCCGGGCCTCGTCAAGCACTCGTTCGGTTGGCCGCTGAATAACTCAACCGGCGGCGGCTCGTTCCTTTACCATCTGGAGGACAATCAGGTGGCTGTCGGCTTCGTGCTGCACCTTAACTACAAGAACCCCTATCTGTCGCCGTTTGAAGAGTTCCAGCGCTTCAAAACGCATCCGATGATCCGCGATACTTTCGAGGGCGGCAAACGAATTTCCTATGGGGCGCGCGCGATCACCGAAGGCGGCTGGCAGTCGGTGCCAAAGGTCTCCTTCCCCGGCGGCGCGCTGATCGGCTGCTCGGCCGGGTTCGTCAATGTGCCGCGCATCAAGGGGTCACATAATGCGATCCTGTCGGGCATGCTGGCAGCGGAAAAAACGGTTGAAGCACTGTCCGCCGGTCAGGCCAATGACAGTGCGCTCGATGCTTATGAAGAGGCCTGGCGGGGCTCTGACATCGGCAAGGATTTGAAGCCGGTGCGCAACGTCAAGCCGCTCTGGTCGCGGTTCGGGTCGATGATCGGCATTCCGCTTGGCGGCCTGGACATGTGGCTCAACACGCTGACCGGCTGGTCACCCTTCGGCACGATGGGCCATGGCAAGAGCGATGCCGAGAGCATTCGGCCGGCGTCTAAGTTCAAGCCGATCGACTATCCAAAACCCGATGGCGAGATCAGCTTCGACCGGCTTTCCTCGGTGTTCCTGTCGAACACCAACCATGAGGAAAACCAGCCGATCCATTTGAAGGTGCTGGACGACGCACAACAGAAGGCCAGCGAATATGCGCAATATGCCGGCCTTTCAAACCGCTATTGCCCGGCCGGTGTCTATGAATGGGTGGATGCGGACGGCAACACGATCCCGGCCGCGCATGCCTATGCGGCGGGCGATGATGTGAAATTTCAGATCAATGCGCAGAACTGCGTGCATTGCAAAACCTGTGACATCAAGGATCCGAACGGCAACATCAATTGGACCGTGCCGCAGGGCGGTGAAGGCCCCGTCTATCCGAATATGTAATTTAATAGTGTAAGGCTTCTGCGCTTATACTTTTAGTTGTACATGCCATTTATTTATGCCACCATCATTTTGATTGGGGGCACCATGAAGTTTTCTCTATTTTTCTTGATTAGCTTTACGCTGATTGGCATTGCTGAAGCAGCAACGTGCAAACAATATTCAAGTTGCGAGCAAGCTGTGCGCAATTGGTGCGCAGGCAACCACCCACGCGCAGATGGCGATAATGACGGGATACCCTGCGAAAATGTTTGCCCGTCCAAAC
>JBCCRB010000178.1:0-6084 GCA_039208465.1 Pseudomonadota bacterium | reverse complement strand
CTTGGAATGAGTGCCATCATGTTTCGCGCCTCCTGACCACCTTTACGTAGGGCGCAGCGATTGGATGTCATTATTGACAGTGATACCAGTTTGCCGCATATGCGCGGCAGTTAGCGACGAGCTTGAACAATCGAGCCGCCGACCGTGACATGATCACGGAGGTCAACACCCGACAGCGCGATGCGCCCTCGGGTGCTTTTTGGCTTTGCATGGTGGGCATCGTTTGGGATCGGCGCTGGACATGATTATCTCTGAGGCATCAATGCCAACGAGGATGGGAATGAATGTTTGAATCACTGCAGGACCGTCTTGGTTCAATTTTCTCCGGGCTGACAGGTCGGGGCGCGCTTTCTGAAAATGACGTCTCTGCCGCGCTGCGTGAGGTGCGTCGCGCCTTGATCGAGGCTGACGTATCACTGGAGGTGGTGCGCGGTTTCGTCGACCGTGTCCGTGAGAAAGCTGTCGGCGTGGAAGTGCTGAAAAGCGTCAAGCCGGGCCAGATGGTGGTCAAGATTGTTCATGATGAACTGGTCGAGACACTCGGGTCGGACGCTGAAACGATCGATTTGAATGCGCCGGCGCCGATCTTCATCATGATGGTTGGTTTGCAGGGTTCGGGTAAAACCACGACGACCGCGAAAATCGCCAAACGGTTGACCGAACGTGACGGCAAAAAGGTGCTTATGGCATCGCTGGATACGCGTCGACCCGCCGCCCAGGAGCAATTGCGTCAATTGGGTGAGCAGACCGATGTCGTTACGCTGCCGATCATTGAAGGGCAGTCACCGGTTGAGATTGCCACACGTGCAGAGCAAGCTGGTAAATTGGGTGGCTACGATGTCGTGATCCTCGATACGGCAGGACGAACCCATATTGATGAGCCGCTCATGGTGGAAATGGCGGACATCAAGTCAGCCGCCAATCCGCATGAAGTGTTGCTTGTGGCTGATTCATTGACTGGCCAGGACGCGGTCAATCTGGCGCGCAGCTTTGATGAACGGGTCGGTGTGACCGGTATCGTCTTGACCCGGATGGATGGTGACGGTCGAGGCGGTGCGGCGCTTTCGATGCGCGCAGCGACCGGCAAGCCGGTCAAGCTTGTCGGTGTCGGCGAGAAGATGGATGCGCTGGAAGAGTTTCATCCGAACCGCATCGCTGACCGCATCTTGGGTATGGGTGATATTGTTTCGCTGGTTGAGAAAGCCGCCGAAACGATCGACCAGGAACAAGCCCAGGCGATGGCCAAAAAGATGGCCGAGGGCAAATTCGATCTGAATGATTTGTCCGCTCAGCTTGGCCAGATGCAAAAGATGGGCGGCATGGGCGGCATTATGGGCATGATGCCGGGCATGGGTAACATGAAGGACCAGATGGCTGCTGCCGGTCTGGACGATACGCTGTTCAAGCGCCAGCAAGCTATTATTTCATCGATGACACCGCATGAGCGGGCCCACCCCGATGTGTTGAAGCATTCTCGAAAAAAGCGGATTGCTGCCGGGTCAGGCACGAATGCCGCTGAGATCAACAAGCTTTTGAAAATGCACCGCCAGATGGCCGACATGATGAAGTCCATGAAGGGCAAAAAGGGTGGCGGCATGATGGGCAAGATGATGGGCGGCCTTGCCGGCAAGATGGGTTTGCCTGGCGGCGGCATGCCCGGCGGTATGGGCAATATGAGCCCGCAACAGCTTGAGCAGATGGCCAAGCAGGCCGAGAAAATGGACCTTGGTGGCGCTGGTGGCGCTGGTGGCGCCAAATTACCGGGCCTTGGTGGCCCGGGCGCGCCCAAATTGCCGGGCCTTGGTGGCCCTGGTCTGCCCGGATTGCCGAAGGGCAAAAAGTGATGATCGCTGTCCCGAGCATACCTACGCTGGAGACCGAGCGAATGGTTCTGCGCGGTTGGCGCGAGGATGACCTTGATGCGCTCGTCGATCTGTTTGGGGATGCCGATGTTTGCCGGTTTATTGGCGGCACAAAGGACCGTGCTGCAACTTGGCGGCAATTGGCCGATTATGCTGGTCATTGGATGCTGAAAGGCTACGGCCCTTACGCGCTTTCGCTGAAAGAAAATGGCGAGTTGATTGGTTATTGCGGGCCGTGGGATCCGGTAGGCAAGCATGAGGAACCGGAAATCACATACGGACTCCGCGCTGCTTTTCACCGCAAAGGGTTGATGAGTGAAGCGGTGCGGGCGTGCGTGGCTTATGCCTATGAAACGCTCAAATGGCCTTCTGTTTTGAGTTTTATCGATAAGGACAATGCTGCTTCACTTGGTGTTGTTAGCAAACTCGGCGCGCGCCATGATGGCGACGCGCATCTTTATGGCGTCGTGCCGGTGCAAATCTGGCGCTATCCGCGACCGGTCGGGGTAGTGTAATGAGCTATGTGCCTGCCAATATTCCCGTCCTTGAAACCGAGCGCCTGCGCTTACGCGGCTTTAAACGGCGCGATTTTGATGCGGTAGCTGCGTACAAGGGCGATCCGGAGGTGATGCGTTTTACAGGCGGTGCCGAAACACGGCCTGCGGCCTGGAAGTCGTTGGCAGCCATGGCAGGATCATGGGATTTGAATGGCTATGGCTATTTTTGCGTTGCTGACAAGCAGAGCGATGAATGCCTTGGTCATTGCTCCCTATTCTATCCGGTGGACTGGCCGGGTCAGGAAATCGGCTATACGCTGGCACGGCCCGCGCAAGGCAAGGGTTATGCGGTCGAGGCGAGCCGCGCTGCGCTCCGTTTTGCTTACACCGAACTAGGCTGGGAAACCGCGATCAGCGTGATCGATCGTGATAATGCGGCATCGCAAAGTGTTGCCCGCAAACTCGGTGCGACGTTGGAACAGGAAAATGTTCCAATTTGGAATTTTCATGCCGATATTTGGCGGCATCTGCCGCCCAAGTCGTTTTTTGCAAGCGATGAGGTGACGGCGTGAGCTATGTCACCGTTAATATTCCGGTACTTCAGACCGAGCGGCTTATCCTGCGTCGCTTTGAGGAACGCGACATGGACGCCTATGCAGCGATCCGTGGCGATGATGCGGTGACCGGGTTCATCGGTGGTTCGATGCCCCGCTATCTGGTTTGGCGCTCTGTGACATCGATTATCGGCCAGTGGGCTTGGCGCGGCTTTTCGTTCTTCTGTGTCGAGGAGAAACAAACCGGTGCCTGTATCGGGAGTGTTGGCCCTTATTGCCCAGATGGCTGGCCGGAACCTGAAATTGGTTGGACGCTGGCAAAAGCGGCGCAGGGCAAGGGCTATGCGACGGAGGCCGGGCGCGCGGCGCTTGGTTTTGCCTATCGCGAACTTGGCTGGAAAACGGCGATCAGCGTGATCGATCCGGACAACCATCCCTCACAAAGTGTTGCGCGGAAATTGGGCGCAGCCAAAGAGCAGACCAGCGCTGCCATTTGGGACTTTACCGCCGATATCTGGCGGCACCAATCACCTGAAGACTTCTTCAAATCAAATCCATCATTGAGATAAAAGGAAAACAAAGATGGCTCTCAAACTTCGTTTGTCACGTGGCGGTTCTAAAAAACGCCCCTACTACCACATCGTCGTTGCCGATGTGCGCATGCCGCGCGACGGCCGCTTCATTGAGCGTGTGGGCAAATGGAACCCGATGCTCCCGAAAGATGGTGCACGGGTTGAACTGAACGAGGAACGTGTTCGCCATTGGCTGGCCAATGGCGCAAAGCCGACGGACCGTGTTCTGCGCTTCCTTTCGGATGCCGGCATCATGGAACGCCCGGCGCGCAACAACCCTAAGAAAGCGCTGCCCGGCAAAAAAGCGCAGGAGCGCATCGAAGAACAGAAAATGAAAGAGGAAGAGGCGCGCCAGGCCGCTGAAGAGGCAGCTGCAGCCGAAGCAGATGCAGCCGCAGCTGAAGCCGAGGCGCCCGCTGAAGAAGCGCCGGTTGAGGAAGCACCAGCCGCAGAGGCACCAGCGGAAGAGGCTGCAGCTGAGGAAGAGCCGAAGGCCGAATAAGGCATTGGCAGTTGAAACCCGGTCGGGCTCGCTCGACCGGCGGTTGCTGCTTTCTGTTTATCTACAGGAATCGAGCCTGGTTTTTGGCTCCTCGTCAGGAGTGCGCCGATTCGGGTGATCTGCCTCTTTGTCTGTTGCTGCGGACGCCCGCAGCCCCCGGTTCGGGCTCACAGTGTGGCTTTCCCATACCATGTGGTGAACAAACTGGCCTTCATCGGTGCCAATTAGTCGAACAAGTGCCGTTCGTTAACCTTGTTTTTTCCTTCTTTGGCCTTTTTATGGGTTCAGAAGGGCACAGACGGCGTGCGGTGACGCGATGCCGATAGGAGAATTGTCATGGTTTCATACCGTGGAACAGGTTTGGTCTTGGTTTGTATGTCGGCGATTATCGTCAGCGGCTGTACAAGTTCTCGCCTTGGCGCACTTGACACATCACGCCCGGCGCCGCTGACGCCTGCGCCTTCTGGCACGATACAAAGTGGGCAATTGCCGCCACCGGTCGCACCGTCGCCGACAATTGCTACGGCGCCGACAGATGGGTCGGCGTTCCCAACGGCGCCTGGCGCTGGCGTGTCGCAGGACCCGGTTACCACCGGCGATGGCGGTGTGACAATCGCCGGGACGACGACCGAAACTTCCGCGAGTATCACGCAATCGGCCGCTGTGCCGGTCAGCCGTGAATCAATGGGCGGTGTTTGGACGGCTAATACCGGCGGTACGTCATGCCGTGTGGCGACATCGCTGACCCGCGGTGGCAGTGATTTCAGAGCTGCCTCGCTGGGTTGTACCGGCGAATTGGCTGACGTCGGTTTCTGGAACCTGAACGGCAACCAGGTCGTGTTGAAGGACCGTTCTGGCAATCAGGTGGCAACGCTGTTTTCGTCCGGTAACAACCAATTCAATGGCCAGACACGCGGCGGTCGGGCCGTTACGCTGTCCCGCTAACGGTCGGAGGTCTGGTCGGGGATGCCGGAACGGATCATGCCCGGCGACAGCGTCGCCTCACGCTACATTGAGTTGGTCGCTGATGGCGTCATCGAACGCGACCCGGCACAGGAAGCCATTGTTAGTCAACTCGACCGCCTAAACCTGGCAATTGCCAATATGCGTTTGGCGTCAAAATCATCCTCGCTGGGATGGTTGTTTGCCCGCAACAGGAAGCGCGCCGAGATCGTCAAAGGGCTGTATATTCACGGCTCGGTCGGGCGCGGCAAAACCATGTTGATGGATTTTTTCTTTCGCGCCTGTCCGGCCCACCGCAAGCGACGTGCGCACTTTCATGAGTTTATGGCTGATGTGCATGACCGGATTGGCGCGCATCGCAGCGCCGTCAAGCAAGGGCGTGCGCAAGGGGATGACCCTATCGCGCCGGTCGCAGCGGCGCTCGCCCAAGAGGCCTATGTCCTTTGTTTTGACGAATTTTCCGTCACGGACATCACCGATGCGATGATCCTCTCAAGACTTTTTAGCGCCCTTTTTGAGCATGGCGTCGTGTTGGTGGCGACGTCGAATGTAGTGCCGGATGATCTGTACAGGGATGGGCTTAACCGTTCGCTTTTTCTGCCGTTCGTTGACCTGCTCAAGCAGCATGTCGATGAGGTGAGTCTTGATGCTGACCGTGACTACCGGCTTGGCCGTGTCTCAAACATGCCTGCCTATCTGACCCCGCTGAGCCTTAAAACTACTGCGCTCATGAACAAGGTCTGGTCCAAACTTGCCGATGGCGGCAAGGGTGTGCCCGATTCGATTGAGATCATGGGGCGGATGTTGATTGTTCCGGCGGCAACCGATGATGCGGCACGGTTTTCTTTTGATGATCTATGCCGCCAACCGCTTGGTGCGCGCGACTATCTGGCCGTCGCGCGGCGTTATCGAACGATCCTGATCGACGATGTGCCCATCTTGCGTGATGGCGAGCGCAATGAAGCCAAGCGCTTCATCAATTTGATCGATACGCTCTACGACAATCAGAACAAATTGTTTGTCTCGGCAGAGGCCGAACCCGATCAGCTTTACCAGGCAAAAAGTGGAACCGAGACGTTCGAGTTTGAGCGTACTGCGTCAAGACTGATCGAAATGCGATCTGATAATTGGCTG
>JBCCRB010000177.1:0-6117 GCA_039208465.1 Pseudomonadota bacterium | reverse complement strand
TGGGGCGCCTTCACCTACCCAATTGCTTTTCTGGTCAATGATCTGACCAACCGTCGGTTTGGCGTGAAAGCGGCGCGGATCGTAATTGGCCTTGGCTTTGCGCTCGCCGTCGTCCTGTCGGTCTGGCTGGCGACGCCGCGGATCGCGATTGCCTCCGGCACCGCTTTTGCCATTGCCCAATTGCTCGATGCGTCGATCTTTGACCGGTTGCGCGCAGCGCAATGGTGGCGTGCCCCGCTGATCTCCTCGCTGCTTGGCTCAGTGATCGATACGATTATCTTCTGGAGCCTTGCCTTTGCGCCGCTGTTTGCGGGCATCGATCTGGCGTTCGGCATGGAAGACGGCTCGCTCGGCTTCCCGGTTCCGTTCTTCGGTGGTGAAACGGCGCTTTGGATCTCATTGGCGCTTGGCGATTTTGGTGTGAAGGTTCTGGTCGGGCTGGCGATGCTGTTGCCCTATGGCTTGCTGCTGCCGCTCCTTGCGCGGCAGAGCGCGCCGGTCGCCCGCTGATCAGTTCAGCGCCATCTCAAACTCCAGCAGCAGATTGCGCTGCAGAAGCGATTTGTTGTCATCGGAAACAAGTGTCAGCCTGACGCGACCTTCTGAGATAGGTGCGATCGACAAGCCTTCCATATTGTCGATCTGGTAGGCCATATCGGCTTGCAGGAGGGTTGGTCCGTCGACGGTTGCACCGGGTGCAAGCGCATCGCTCGCGATCCTGCGCAAGCGCATGGCGATGCCTTGCGCCAGATTAAAGCGCCGCTCGAGCAGGATCAGATCGCCGCCTGGCAAAAAGGCGGCATCGGTCACATCGAAATTATCGGTGCGTCGGACAGAGAATTCAAAAGCGTTGCTCGGACCTGGCGGGTTGATGAAACCCATAATGTTGGCATCTCTGTCGAGGCTCTTTTCGCTGACACCCACCACGGCGTCCGGGTAGGCAAAGCCTGACGGGGCGATGGCAAGCGCCTCGAAGCCCCGGTTTTGCCGCAACTCATAAAGCGGGACAGGCGGGGTCTCTTGGCGGACAAAGGTCAAATCGCCATTGGCCCAGGCATATTCGGCAATGCGGTGATCGCGCTCAAAAGAAATCAGCACAGTGCCGTTCGCGGTCAGCGCAACGCCTTCGGCATCGACTTCCCATTTGTTGGAGAAGCGCGCGCCACCGGCCGCTTTGATCTCGCCAAAAGTCGCGTTGTTGATGTCTTGAGCGCGGCCATCGCGGTCACGTTGCAAGATTCCGTTGATCCAATAGCCGGTATCGGTGATCAGCCAGATCGTGTTATCGCGCATCGTGGTCGCTGAAATGGCGCCGAAATGCGGTTCGCGGCTTGTCATTTCCAGGCCGCCGACAAAAGTGAGTGGGCCGAATTGTTGCTGGTCTGATCCGATCAGGAAGCTTGTGATGGGCTTTGCCCTGATCTCGAGCGGCTGCCCCCCATTGGCGGCAGCGTGGTTGATCGGCAGGACGGTGACAAACAGCGCGCAGGCCAGTTGTCGCCACTTAGCGCGCACGGGCACCTCGCCCTTGTGATCGGCCGGCCCCCGCGCCAAGTGGTGCGCCACGCAAGGATTGCGCGCTCTCTTCTTCGAAAAGGCTCGCCAATTGCTCGGTCATGGCGCCGGCCAACTCTTCGGCATCAACGATGGTAACGGCGCGGCGATAATAGCGGGTGACATCGTGGCCGATGCCAATGGCGAGCATCTCGATGTTGGAGCGGGTCTCAATCTCTTCGATCACAGCGCGCAGATGGCGTTCCAGATAATTGCCCGGATTGACCGAAAGGGTTGAATCATCCACCGGCGCACCATCGGAGATCATCATCAGGATTTTGCGCTGCTCCGGGCGCTGGGCCAGCCGACGGAACGCCCAGGTGAGCGCTTCCCCGTCGATATTTTCCTTCAACAGGCCTTCGCGCATCATCAGACCCAGATTGTTGCGCGCGCGCCGCCATGGCGCGTCGGCAGATTTGTAGATGATGTGGCGCAGATCGTTCAAACGGCCGGGCTCGGTCGGCTTGCCGCCTTTCAACCATGCCTCGCGCGCCTGACCGCCTTTCCAGGCGCGGGTCGTAAAGCCGAGGATTTCTACCTTCACGCCGCAGCGTTCGAGCGTGCGGGCCAGAATATCGGCACATGTGGCCGCAACCGTGATCGGCCGGCCGCGCATGGAACCGGAATTGTCGATCAGCAGTGTGACGATCGTGTCGCGGAAATTCGTGTCGCGTTCGCGCTTAAAGGAGAGCGCGCCAAAGCCGCCCTTCATCTCTTCGATCACCACGCGTGGCAAACGCGCCGGGTCCAGATAGCCTTCTTCCAGATCGAAATCCCAGGACCGGTTCTGCTGCGCCATCAGGCGGCGCTGCAGGCGGTTTGCCAGCCGTCCGACCACCCCCTGCAAATTTGCCAATTGCTTGTCCAGAAAGGCGCGCAAGCGCTCCAATTCCTGGGCATCGCACAATTCTTCAGCGCCGATGATTTCATCGAATTCTTCGGTGTAGATACCATAATCGATCTCGGAAAGGATGTCGTTGAATTGTGGTTCGGGTCGCTCCACTTCGCCGGGTTCTTCGGCATCGGCGTCGAAATCATCGTCCATATCGTCGGATGCCATATCGGCGGCTTCCATCTCGCCCATTTCCGATTGTTCGCTCTCAACCGGATTTTGCTCCTGCTCGGTCTGTTCGTCACCGGATTGCTGGTCGTCCTGACCGCCATCATCCTGATCTTCGTCTGACTCTGGCGGTTCCTGCTCGCTGGTGTCGTCTTCCTGGTCCTCGCCATGGTCGCCATCATATTCTTCGGCCATTTCCATGGAGACGAGCATGTCGCGGATCGTCTTGGCGAAAGCCTCCTGGTCATCAATGGAAGCTTCCAGCCGGGCGATGTCGTCGGCAGCTTTTTCATTGATCCAGTCCCGCCACAGATTGGCAACAGCCGCCGCGCCTTCCGGCGTCGGGCGGCCGGTCAGTTTCTCACGCACCAGAAGCGCGATGGCTTCTTCCAGCGGGGCCTGTTCGCGCTCAGTGACGGCGGCCAGATTGGCGCGGGTGAATTTGTCATCGATCATCGCGGCGATATTGTCGCCGACGCCTGTCATACGCTGCGTGCCGAGCGATTCCACCCTTGCTTGTTCAACGGCATCATAGACGGCGCGTGCTTGGTCGCCTTCTGGCGCCATCGTGCGGTGTGTGGTGTTATCGTGGCAGGCAGCCCGCAGGGCCATAGAATCGGCGACGCCGCGGGTAATCTGCACATCATTTTGCGTCACACGTCGTGACAGATCGGTCACGCGGGCATGCTTTCCGGCAAAGGCGGGGCGGTCCTGCGAGAAGACGACTTCCAATTCATGGTCGGCGGCGATGGCGCGCATGCAGCCGGTCACCGCCCGTTTGAACGGTTCGGTGTCGGCGGCTTTAGTCTTTGGCCGGTTTTTTGAATTGTCGCCAAATGCCGACGCTTGTTTTTCAGCCATCGCTGTCCCCGGGGCCAGTCTGCTTTCGTCTGGCCTGTTCGGCTAGATGCCGTTTGTATTCTTGAATCCTATCCGGAAACTGTTCGTAGCTTATCATGTTCAAGTCTACCGAGGCGCCAGAGGTATCCCGTAACTCAGCGCTATTGTCTGTACGCTCGCAACCCAGCGTGAACGATTCCACACTATTCCAAAGGTCAAGCGAAAGAGGCTTTGATTTGTAATGGTAGTCCCTCATGGCGCAATCTCGTGGGTAGCAATTCGTAATCAGAACTCTGTATTGATCGACAATCTCAACCGTCGTGTACATTCCGTCATACAAATCCGATATCCACAAATGACCTTTCGATACCGCCAAGTCACAAGCGCTCGATGGTGTTGAGGTCGCGAGCAAAAACGCTGCTGCTAGCACCCTCCAGGCAGGCATTAGCTCAAAGCCACATTCGCCGCTGATTCCGGCAGCTCCTCACCGAAACAGCGCTGATAGAATTCGGCCACCAGGGTGCGTTCCAGATCGTCACATTTGTTTATGAATGTCAGGCGGAACGCCATGCCGATATCGCCGAAGATCTCCGCATTTTCAGCCCAGGTAATCACCGTACGCGGTGACATAACAGTCGACAGATCGCCATTGATAAAGGCCTGGCGGGTCATGTCGGCCAGGCGCACCATCGCGTTGATTTGCTCGCGGCCTTCCTTGGTCTGGAAGTTTTTGGCCTTGGCCAGCACGATCTCAACCTCATTGTCATGCGGCAGATAGTTGAGCGTGGTCACGATCGACCAGCGGTCCATCTGCGCCTGGTTGATCTGTTGGGTGCCGTGGTAAAGGCCGGTTGTGTCGCCGAGGCCAACCGTATTGGCGGTGGCAAAAAGACGGAAAGCGGGGTGCGGGCGAATGACGCGTGATTGGTCGAGCAGCGTCAGGCGGCCAGAGCTTTCCAAGACGCGCTGGATGACGAACATGACGTCGGGCCGGCCGGCATCATATTCATCGAAAACAAGCGCAACATTGTTCTGGTAGGCCCAGGGCAGGATGCCGTCCTTGAACTGGGTGACCTGTTTGCCCTCCTGCATGACGATCGCGTCCTTACCGACCAGATCGATCCGGCTGACATGGCTGTCGAGGTTGACCCGAACGGCGGGCCAGTTCAGGCGGGCGGCGACCTGCTCAATGTGGGTCGATTTACCGGTGCCGTGATAGCCAGAGACCATGACGCGGCGATTGTGGGCAAAGCCGGCCAAAATGGCGAGCGTGGTGTTGCGGTCAAAAATGTAGTCGGGATCAATTTCCGGCACATGCGCGTTCGGCGCTGAAAAGGCCGGCACGCTCATGTCGACATCAATGCCAAATACATCACGTACCTGAACGCTTGTGTCCGGCAAATCGGCGATATCGAGATCAATCTTGTTCATGGGTAACAGTCCTTCGGCCCTTTTTCAGCAGAGCCCAGCAGTTTTCAGCAATTGATAGGCTTGGATGACATCGCGGAACCGCTCCTCCGAGGTGCGGTCGCCGCCATTGGCATCCGGATGGTGTTTTTTGACCAGTTCCTTGTAGGCGGTCTTGATGTCATCAGATGACGCCGTGTCCTTCAAACCCAGCGTGCGCATGGCTTTGGATTCCAGTGGTTTTAATCGGCGCACGGGCTTTGCGTTGCGCACGGCGTCCCAGGCAGCAGGGTTGCGCATGCGCATGGCCTTTGCCGAGCCTGATTTCATATCGGAGAATACCGGCGCCGCAGCGCTTGGCTGGCGTGCCGTACCCATCTTCCAGGTCGGGCGATCGCCGACCTGCGATGCCTTTTGGAACTTGGCGATCTCATCGTCCGATAGGCCGGAAAAATAATTGTAGTTCTTGTTGTACTCGCGCACATGGTCGACGCAGAACCACAAATATTCGCCGTCGCGGTTGCGCCCGGCAGGCGCCTTGTGCGCGCCAGGCTTGTCGCAGCCGGCCCATTGGCATTTGTTCGCGGCTTCCTCGGCTGCCTTTTTCTTTTTGCCGCCAGGATTAATGCGAATGGAATCGAAATATTTCGAAGTCGATGATGGCATGGTCACACTAAATTTGGGGCGAGCCCCGGTTTAAGCAAAAAATGCAGCGAAGAGCGGCGGTTTCAAGCGGTCGTCGGTTTAGCCTCGATTTGGCTTGAACGAGCGACGCATTGGTGTAACGGCAAGGCTGTTGGCTGGCAAGGCGATGGAGGCTTTTATATGGGACCTTTGGAGACATCGATCAACCGAAAGCTGCGCGACACATTTGCGCCTATAGCGCTGGACGTCATCAATGAAAGCCATCTTCATGCCGGCCATCAGGGCGGTGCCATGGATGGGACCGGTGAAACCCATTTTCGGGTCCGGATAACATCTACCGCGTTTGAGACCATGTCGCGCCTGCAACGCCACCGCGCGGTTAATGATGCCTTGGCCGATGAATTGGCCAATGGCGTGCATGCGTTGGCGGTTGAGCCGAAAACGCCGTGACTACGCTAATGAACGTATCCGGATCTTCTCCAAGCGGTTCTTGACCCGTTTGATCACCACGAACCGCTTTCCATGAAAGGTAAAGGCCTGTTTTTCCGTCGGAATGATCTTGGCCTCGTGGATGACAAGGCCGGCGATCGTCGTTGCCTCATCATCGGGCA
>JBCCRB010000176.1:0-6119 GCA_039208465.1 Pseudomonadota bacterium | reverse complement strand
CCAGCGGCCCAGCAGGCTGCGTCCATCGACCGTCGCCAAGAGGAACAGCGCAAAGCCGAGCGCGACGAAAACCGCATTATATTTCGAACGCCCCGCCAAACCCACGCAAACGCAAGCGGCAAAAAACAACGACCAGACATCGGTGCCTTCATCGCGTTTGATCAGAAAAAGCGAGGCAAAATGGATCGCCGCCATGGTGAAAAAGATCAAAAGGCAATCCTGTATCGCCAGCGACGTGTAGCGCAGGATCAGGGGCGAAGAGAGCCAGATGATCAACGTGATCAACAGCGCCTCAACCCGCCGATCCGCCGGCGCCAGCCGCTTGCACCAATCCCAGGCAATCCAGACCATCCCGCCAAAGGCAAGCATCGGCACCAAGCGCAGACTGAAGATCGTCGCGCCGAAAACACCATCAACCGCCCCCTGCAACCACGCCAGAAGCGGCGGGTGATCAAAATAAGAAAGCGCCGGATACTGCCCCCACATCCAGTAATAACCCTCATCGGGCAGAACCGGCATGGCGAACACATAGAGCAATTTCATCACCGCGAGCGGCACCAGGGCAGCAAAAAGCAAAAGCCGCGGCACGGTAACGATTGACGGCTCCTGGCGCTGTTGCGACGGGCTTTCGACCTCACCCAGATCAGGCGTTACGACGCTCATCGATATTCTATCCTCTTAGTCGCAGTGACGGTAACCAGAACGGCGCTGCCGCAGGTCAAAGTGGAAATGGTCGCGATGGTCTGCATCAGACCCGGGCCCGAGAACTGTCGAGAAATGATCGCACGCCTTGGTGCGCACGCGGTGCAGATAAGCCCGCTCGCGCATCGCAAAGAAATGCGGCCGCGCAACATCAATCACCTTGCCGCTGTCCAGCTTGATCGACCCGATATCAATCGCGTTGCCTTTGGAATGCTCCGACCATGTGGAAGAGCCCCGAATGCGGCGGCAGGAATAAGCTGACATCTGCCGGATTTCAGAGATCCCGGAAAGATACCGCGTGCGCGAAGCGACGGCCAAATCGCCTTGAACCCAACGCGCGGTCTCTTCAGCCATGCCGCAATTGAGAACCGCGGCCGGTTTGACCGCAACACCGCGCGCAAAAGTGGTCACCTCGACTGGATGCGCGATCCCGCAATGGGCACTGTCGCGGATCGGCGCCAAATCCTTGTATTTGACGCCAAGGCGCCGCAGCCGCGCGCGGCACTGCCGCTCCGATGCGGGCATGACCCCCGAACTGGCACCGCCAAACCCCGGCATCGTCACTTTGGGCAGCGAGAAGATCGAGCGCGTGTCAATCGCGCTGTCGATAATGTCACCGACACCGCGCGAGGGGCGCTTTTCACCGCCGGCACACGCCACAAGCGCGAGCGCGATGACCACCAGACATGCAATGCGGCAGCTCAGTGATACCGTCTTTTCGTAGCCGAAAACCACCTGTCAAAATCCCTTTGGCCCAAGCCTCCCCAAGGGCCAAAGCTACAGGAACAGGGTGAACGTCCCCTTTTGGAACATGGTTAAGATGCGGTTAAGCCAGCCTCATCTCGGGCACCGCACCGTCGACAATGATGTCGGCTTCGGTTGCCGCGCGCACAGCATCCACGCTGACGCCAGGGCCGATTTCTCGCAGCACCAGCCCGTCATCTGTCGGTGTAATAACCGCCATTTCGGTGACAATCATGTCGACCCGCCGCGCCGCCGTTAGCGGCAATGTGCATATCTGCACGATCTTGGCGCGGCCCTTGGCCGTGTGCGTCATCGCAACGATCACCTTTTTGGCACCGGCAACGAGATCCATCGCACCGCCCATGCCGGGCACCATTTTGCCGGGGATCGTCCAATTGGCCAGAAACCCGCGCGCATCGACCTGCAGCCCGCCCAGCACCGTCATATCAAGATGCCCGCCGCGAATAATCCCGAAACTCATCGCACTATCGATAGACGCCGCGCCCGGCACCGCTGTCACAAAGCCACCGCCCGCATCGGTCAGATCGGGATCTTCCATCCCCTCCGGCGGTCGCGCGCCAAGCCCAATCACCCCGTTTTCCGCCTGAAAAAACACATTGACATCATCGGGCAGATAATTGGCCACCATCGACGGTAGGCCAATGCCCAGATTGACCAGCGTGTCCGGCATGATCTCCAGCGCCACCCGGCGCGCGATGATTTCCTTTTCATCCATTGTCAGCGCCCTGCCCTTTCAAGAAGATGATCCACCAGAACGCCCGGCGTTTTGACATGATCGGGCGGAATGACGCCTACCGGCACGATGCTCTCCGGTTCGGCGATCACCGTTTGCGCCGCCATCGCCATGATCGGATTAAAATTATGCGCTGTCAGCGAATACTCCAGATTTCCCACGTAATCGGCTTGGCTGGCCGCGATTAATGCAAAATCAGCATGAATGGGCTCTTCCACCAGATAGCGCTTATCGCCGACCTCGACCGTTTGCTTGCCTTCTTCTACTGGCGTGCCGATACCGGTCGCTGTCAGGACACCGCCAAGCCCAACGCCGGCCGCGCGTATCCGCTCAACCAGCGTGCCTTGCGGAACCAGTTCCACCTCGATTTCGCCATCAATCATTTTCTGTTGGGTCTGCGGGTTCAAGCCGATATGTGAGGCGATGACTTTCGCGATGCACCCGGCCGCCACCAGCTTGCCGATGCCCCGGTCAGGCATCGCTGTGTCATTGGCAATGATGGTCAGATCACGGGCACCTTTCGCAACAAGACCATCGATCAGACGGTGCGGCGAACCGACGCCCATAAAACCGCCAATATGGCACACTGAGCCGTCGGCTATCATCGCGGCAGCCTCTGACACCTTGATTGCGCGCTTCATTTGTCCCCTCCGCTCCCCCCAAACATGACCCGATCCCCATGCCAGCGCAATGACGATTGGTAGAACGAACAAAGCGTTTTCGCCGTCAGCCGTGCACAATTTATGCGCAAATTCTTACTTGCACAAAATATCAGCATGGTTTTCGATGGGGCAGCACTAAAGACAGGGAGTCCAAAACGTGTTGAAAAAACTGCTACTCGCAGCCGCTGTGAGCGTCGCCGCCGCCGGCTCGGCCTTGGCGCAGAACATCGAAGTGCCGTTCGCGCTCGATTGGAAGTTCGAGGCGCCATCCGCCATTTTCTTTTCCGCCATTGATAATGGCCACTTCGCCGCAGAAGGCCTGGATGTGACCGTTGAGGCCGGCACCGGCTCAACATCAACCATTCCGAAGATCGCCACCGGCGCCTTCCCGCTTGGCTTTGGCGACATCAATGCCGTCATCCGGTTCCTGGACCAAAACCCCGGCGCACCGGTCACCGCCGTCATGATGATGTATGACAAGCCGCCTTTCGCCATTGTCGGCCGCAAGTCGCAGGGCGTCAGCGCACCAAAGGATCTGGAAGGACGCACATTGGGCGCACCGCCACCGGACGCGGCCTGGGCACAATTCCCGGTATTTGCCGCCCTGACTGGCATTGATCCCGAACAGGTGACAGTCGAGCCGGTTGGCTTCCCGACCCGTGAGCCCATGCTGGCCGAAGGTGAAGTGGACGCTGTTGCAGGCTTTTCATTCTCCTCCAAGCAGAATTTGATGCGCCTGGGCGTGCCGGAAGATGACATCGAAGTCATCCTGATGGCCGATCATGGCCTGCAATTGTATGGCAATGCGGTGTTGGTCAACACCGACTGGGCGGCTGAAAATGGTGAGACGGTCACCAAGTTCCTGCGCGCTGTCGCCATGGGCCTGAAAGACGTTATCGCGGACCCGGCTGCCGGGATCGACACAGTGGCTGTGCGCAATGTTGCGATCGACAAGGACCTCGAGCTGAACCGCATGGGCATGGTTTTGGCCGATAACATCCTGACCGATTTCGTTAAGGAAAACGGCCTCGGCAACATTGATGCAGCCCGCATGGAAGCAGCAATCGCCCAATTGGGTGAGACCTATGAGTTCCAGAACACACCGGATGCGTCATTGTACTTTACAGCCGAGTACCTGCCGGACGATGGCAGCCTGACGATCGAGTAAACCAACAAAAGCACCGCGCCTTCAATCAAAAAGGCGCGGTGCCCCTTTGCACCAGGGCATCACCATGACGAACCTTATCGAAATCAAAAACGTCACGCATGCCTACAAGCTGCCGAACAATGGGCGGCTGCCCGTGCTCAATGATCTTAACATCGCTATCCCCGAAGGTGAATTCTGCGCTGTCGTCGGCCCGTCCGGCTGTGGCAAATCCACCCTCACGCGCCTGATCGCCGGCTTGATGAAACCCGATGAGGGCGAAGTCTGGCTGCATGGCGAATTGGTCAAAAGCCCGCGCAAAACTGTCGGCATGGCGTTTCAAAACCCGGTGCTGCTGGAATGGCGCACCATTTTGGACAATGTCATCCTGCCACTTGAAATTGTCGCGCCGAGCATGCCGCGCAAGGACCGCGAAGCGCGCGCCCATGAGCTCTTGTCGCTCGTCGGTCTGGAAGGTTTTCACGACAAGCGCCCATCTGAATTGTCCGGCGGCATGCGCCAACGCGCCTCGCTGTGCCGGTCCATCGTGCACAAGCCCGAAGTGCTGATCCTTGATGAACCCTTCGGCGCACTCGATGCCTTCACCCGCGAAGACCTCTGGCAGACCATGCATGAGTTGCGGGCCGAAGAGCCCTTTACCGCGCTGCTGATCACCCACGATCTGCGGGAGTCGATTTTCCTGGCCGATGAAGTCGTGGTGCTATCCGGGCGCCCGGCAACAGCGCAATACAAGATGAAAATTCCCGGCGACAGCAACAGCCGCTCAATCGACGATCTTTATACGCCCACCGCCGCCGAGCAGTTGAACATATTGCGCCACCAAATCGAAATCGCGCAGGGGCGTGCCCCCGCTGAAGAAGAAGCCCCTTCCCTGGAGGCGGCACAATGAGCCTTCAAAAATTCATCGTCCCGACGCTCGCGATCATCATCTTCCTCCTGCTGTGGGAGGCTCTCGTCTGGGTCAATGACTGGCCGAACTACAAAATGGCCTCGCCCAGCGATCTCGGCCCCGCCTACACCCGCTATTGGGAATTGTTCCTTATCCAGGGCTGGCAAACCTTGTGGCGCACGGTCGTCGGCCTGCTGCTTGCCATCGCGGTGGGTGTCGGCATCGGCATGATCATGGGCTTTTCGCGTACGATGCGCGAGGCGCTCTATCCGCTGCTGGTCGGCTTCAACGCCATCCCCAAGGCAACCGTGGTCCCGATCATCGCGCTGATCTTTGTCGGCGCGCATGATTTCAACACGGTGTTGATCGCCTTCATGATTTCCTTCTTCCCGATTGCCGTGTCTGTATCGATCGGCCTATCGACCCTGGAACCGGAATATCGCGATATTCTGCGCTCGCTCGGCGCGTCCAAATTCACGATCTTCTGGAAGATCGCCCTCCCGAAAACGCTGCCGGAATTTTTCGGCGCGCTCAAAGTCGCCGTCACACTCGCCTTCATCGGCACCAATCTGATGGAAATCGTCTCGCCGCACGGCCGCGGCCTCGGCGCGCTGTTTGATAGCGGCAAGACGAATTCCGATTACCCGCTGATGTTCGCCGTGCTCATCGCGCTCGCCGCGCTTGGCATCCTTCTCTATTATGTCGTCGTATGGCTCGAAAAGACCTTCGCCGGCTGGGCCGAACGCGAGGCGACCTAACCGCCTCGCCCTATTCGCCGATCGCAATGCCCTCACGGCGCGGATCAGCACCACCGGAAAGCGTGCCTTCATCGATGGCAATCACATGCAGGCCGGATGTCAGGCTGCGGATATTGACCTCGTAGCCCATCGCTTTCAGCGCGGCCTGATTTTCGACCGCAGATGTATCTGCCTCTAGATCAAACGTGCCAAACCGGTTGATCCGGTGCGGCATGGAAACGGCCTGCTGCACGTCCATACCCCACTCGATAATCCCGATGATCGCCTGCGCCACATAGCCGATAATACGGCTGCCGCCCGGTGATCCGATCACCAGCACTGGCGCGCCGTCACGCAACACAATGGTCGGCGACATGGACGAACGCGGCCGCTTGCCGGGCTCCACCCGATTGGCAATCGGCACACCGTCGCGGTGTGAACGGAAAGAGAAATCGGTCAGCTCATT
>JBCCRB010000175.1:0-6133 GCA_039208465.1 Pseudomonadota bacterium | reverse complement strand
CCATTAGGTTGTCGAACAGCTCCTCGTCACCGGTCAAATAACGCGCTTCCAGGATTGAGGTGCAGATTGTAGTGTCGGTTTTTGACAGCCGGATGCACTCATCGACCGACCGCGTCGCATGACCCACTTTTTGCCCGATATCCCACAGGATAAGCAGCATATATTCGGTGATTTGCTCACCTAAAGGTGTTTTTTTGTAAGGCAAAAGAAACAGCAAATCGATATCCGAGCCCGGTGCAAGCGTGCCGCGCCCATAACCGCCCAGTGCTACGAGGGTCAGTTTTTCACCTTTGGACAGATTGGTCGCACGGAAAACATCATTCAGGGCGAAACGATAGATCGATCCGATGATCACATCCTGCAGATGGGAAATACGCTGCGCACAGGCCAACCCTTTGCCGTCGTCCATGAGTAAGCGTTCGGCCTGTGCGTGCCCGTTCTGCAGCGTCTTTTTCAACAGCGCCAGCACGTCCGCGCGCGCCGCCATGGACGCTGCATCGTCATGTTGTTCGGCAATGCGCCGAAGATCGGCGGCCAGCTTTTCCGCATCGACAATGCGGTCGAGCTGCAGGTCAGTCATTGCCATTATGCCTCATTTGTCTTCACCGTTCAGGCGTTCCTTGAGACGATATAGGGCCTCAAGTGCTTCGCGCGGGGTCAACTCGTCTGGTACAATAGCAGCCAGTTCGTCAACCACTGCCGATTGCGGGCCGTTTTGTGCGGTCTTGGCCGGCGGTGGGGTAGCGGAAAACAACGGCAAATCGTCGATCAATTTGTCGACGCTTTTTGCGCCACCCTGATTTTCCAATTGCCCCAGCACATCACCCGCCCGCGCGATAACCGCACCCGGCAAACCAGCAAGCTTTGCCACTTGGAGGCCGTAAGAACGATCGGCCGCACCGGGTTTGACGGTGTGCAGGAAAATGACCTCCCCATCATGTTCTTTCACGTCGATTGTCACGTTCCGCATCCGCTCAAGCTTGACTGACAAGGATGTCAGCTCGTGAAAATGCGTGGCAAATAAGGTCCTCGATCGCGACTGCGCATGCAGATATTCAACGGTCGCCCAAGCGATCGCCAGACCATCATAGGTCGCGGTCCCCCGTCCAATCTCATCAAGGATCACCAGCGAGCGATCCGTTGCCTGATTGAGGATCGCTGACGTCTCAACCATTTCAACCATAAAGGTTGATCGCCCCTGCGCCAAATCATCGGAGGCACCGACCCGGCTGAACAGTTTGTCGACAACGCCGATGCGCGCACTGCCAGCCGGCACAAACGAGCCGGTTTGCGCCAGGATGACAATTAGAGCGTTTTGGCGAAGAAATGTAGATTTGCCGCCCATATTCGGTCCGGTCAGCAACCATAACTTGCCGCCATCATCCCCGTCCGAGGGGGATAAATCGCAATCATTGGCCACGAAAGGCGCTGCTGCACGCCGCCGCATGACCTGCTCGACAACTGGATGGCGCCCAGCGGTAATCGCAAACGCTTGGTCAGATGCCACGATCGCTCGGCAATAGCCCTGTTCTTCGGCAAGCCGTGCAAAACTCACATTGACATCAAGCACGGCCAGCGCATGGGCAACTGCGCGGATCGCATCGGCCTGATCGACAATTGCATCCCGTGTATCTTCAAAAACAACCAACTCGATTGACAGTGCCTGACCCGCGGCATTCGCGATACGGGTCTCAAGCTCGGCAAGCGCGGTGGTCGTGAACCGCATCGCATTGGCCAGCGTCTGGCGATGGATGAATAACGCCTTGGCCTCGTCACCCTCTGTCAGCGCTGGCGCATTTTGAGCGGTCACTTCAATAAAGTAGCCGAGGACATTATTGTGCTTGATCTTCAGCGATTTGACGCCTGTTTTATCCGCATAGTCGGCCTGTAAGCCAGCAATGATCCGACGCGATTCATCGCGCAGCGCACGTAATTCATCCAGATTTTCATCAAAGCCTGTGCGCACGAATCCGCCATCACGCGCCATCAGCGGGAGGTCATCAGCCAGGGTTTGTTGCAATTGCTCGGCCAACGCGCGCGGCATTTGCCGCTTGAGCGTTTCAAGCGCTTCGGCAAGTTCACCAGCGCTCTCAACGTCACTCATCAAGGCCAGTATTTGCGCCGCTTGTCCGATACCCAGAGCGATCGACTGCATATCACGTGGCCCGCCGCGGTTGAGTGCAAGCCGCGAGACCGCCCGCGGCATATCGGGCACCGCCTTCAACGCGCCGCGGAGCTTTTCGGTCAGGCTGCCATTGCCGAGGAACCATGCCACAGCATCAAGCCGAGCGTTGATTGTTACGACATCGGTCGATGGCGCCCGCAATCGCTCCAGCAAGAGGCGAGCACCACCCGCTGATCCGGTCCGGTCAATCGCCTTGAGCAGGCTACCATCCTTTTTGCCCGCCAGCGTGCGTTCCAATTCCAGATTGGTGCGCGTTGCGCTGTCAATAAACAGCGTACCGGCATCCATGTCGCGTTGCGGCAGCTGCAAGCTTGGCCGCTCGGCGATCTGTGTCCGCTCCAAATAGGCGGCTGCACCGGCCGCCGCTGCAAGCTCGGCGCGTGAAAACTCACCAAAACTATCAGGCGTGGCGATTGAATAGAGCGCTGCAAGCCGTTTCGGCGCTTGACTGGAATCAAAGAGCGTGCTCGGCAACGGCTGCACGCTCAGGCCGAAACTGTCCCAAACCGGCTTGAACGCCGGGCTGTCAAACAGTGATTGCGCGCAGACGATCTCGCGCGGCGCGATACGCAATAAGTCAGATGCCAATCGACCCAATTCGCTGGCGAACAGACGAAACGCCCCAGACGTGATGTCCACGGCGGCGATGGCTATTTCATCATCGCCCTTGGCCCGCGCGACCGAAGCAAGCCAGGACGTGTCGGTTGGATCGAGCAGCTTGTCTTCGGTGATCGTTGCTGGTGTGACGAGCCGTGTTACATCACGGCGGACAACAGCCTTGGAGCCGCGCTTTTTGGCCTCCGCCGGATCTTCCAATTGCTCGCAGACCGCTACGCGAAACCCGAGCGCGATCAGCTTTTGCAAATAATCATCGGCAGCATGCACGGGCACACCGCACATCGGTATGTCTTGGCCGGCATGTCGGCCACGCTTGGTCAGCGTGATGCCGAGCGCGCGCGATGCTTCTTCGGCGTCTGCAAAGAACAATTCATAGAAATCGCCCATCCGGTAAAACAACAGCGAATCTGGATTGGCCGCCTTAATCTCCAGGAACTGCGCCATGGCCGGCGTTGCGCCGTCGGCTGTTGGCAACACAGCGTTGCCCGGCGCCTGGCGGATTTTCGCCTGATCGCTCGATTGTTCCTGCTGATATTGTTGCGCGTGCATATCCTGGTTGTATTCCTCGCAATACAATCAAAGCCCGTGCGATTTACAGGGCGGGCAATAGCGCATTACAACGCTGCCGCCGAACGAAGCAAATAAACACGGCAGATGCGGAGGAGCGTCCCCATGAATCAACATCAAAAGCCGGCATCGGCAAAAGGCACGAAATCCGGTGTCGTGGTGGACGAAGCCGAGGCGCTGGATTTTCACGCACGCGGTCGGCCAGGAAAACTGGAAGTTGTACCAACCAAACCGATGGCAACGCAGCGTGACTTGTCATTGGCCTATTCGCCGGGCGTTGCCGTACCGGTTCAGAAAATCGCCGAAAATCCGCAATCGGCCTTCGACTACACTGCGCGGGGCAATATGGTTGCCGTCATCTCCAATGGCTCGGCCATTTTGGGTTTAGGGAACTTGGGCGCGTTGGCGTCAAAACCCGTCATGGAAGGCAAGTCGGTCCTTTTCAAACGCTTTGCCGATGTCGATTCCATCGATCTGGAAGTCGATACGCAAGACATGGATGAGTTCATCAATTGCGTCCGGCTGCTCGGTCCGTCCTTTGGCGGCATCAATCTGGAAGACATCAAGGCGCCCGATTGTTTCATCATCGAGGATCGGCTGCGTGAATTGATGGATATCCCGGTTTTCCACGATGACCAGCATGGGACCGCAATCATCGCTGCCGCCGGTCTGATCAATGCGTTGCATCTGACCGGACGCGACATCCGGAACGTGAAAATCGTTTGCAATGGCGCTGGCGCTGCTGCCATCGCCTGCATCGAACTGATCAAATCGATGGGTGTACGCCATGAGAACGTCATGCTGTGCGACACAAAGGGCGTAATCTACCAAGGCCGCGCGACCGGGATGAACCAGTGGAAATCAGCGCACGCGATCAGAACCGACCGCCGATCCCTGGCCGACGCGATGGACGGAGCCGATGTATTCTTTGGCCTGTCCGTTAAAGGCGCGATCACCAAGGAAATGGTCGCTTCGATGGCGAAGAATCCAATCATTTTCGCCATGGCCAATCCCGACCCGGAGATCACACCGGAGGAGGTGGCCGAAGTGCGCGATGATGCTATCATGGCCACCGGACGCTCCGACTATCCCAACCAGGTCAACAATGTGCTTGGCTTTCCTTATATTTTTCGCGGCGCCCTCGACGTACAGGCGACAACCATAAACGACGCGATGAAGGCCGCTGCCGCCAAGGCGCTTGCGGATTTGGCGCGTGTCGATGTGCCCGATGACGTTGCGATTGCCTATGGCGGTGCCCGGCCGAAGTTCGGACCCGGATATATCATCCCGGTTCCATTTGATCCGCGCCTATTATCCGACATTCCCGTCGCCGTCGCCAAGGCGGCCATGGACAGCGGCGTGGCACAAAAGCCGATCGAGGATTTTGAAGCCTATGCGCGCCAATTGGCCGGCCGGCGTGATCCTGTAGCGGCAACTTTCCAGCGGATTTTCGATCGCGTACGCCGCGATCCGAAGCGGATTTTCTTCACCGAAGGCGAGGAGCCGCAAGTGGTCCGCGCTGCCGTCTCCTACGTCAATCAAAACTTAGGCACCGCCATCCTTCTAGGGCGTGAGGAGCAGATTGCACAGGCCGCCCAGGAAGCAGGCGTGAACATTGATCGCGACGAGATCGAGATCGTCAATGCGCGCCTGTCAGATCGTGCCGAGGACTATGCGCGGGCCTTGTATCAACGCCTGCAGCGCAAGGGCTTTCTCTTCCGCGACTGCCTGCGCATGATCAACAATGACCGGAACATTTTTGCCGCCAGCGCCGTCAAGGCGGGTGATGCTGACGGCATGGTCACCGGCGTCACGCGAAACTACGCCACTGCTCTGACCGATATTCAGCGCGTGATTGATCCGATGCCTGGCCACCGGGTCATCGGCCTGTCACTCGTGCTGGCCCGCGGGCGCAACGTGTTGGTAGCTGATACGGCCATCCACGACATGCCAACGGCCGAAGAACTGGCTGAGATTGCCATTGAGGCGGCCGGTATGGCGCTCAAGCTGGGTTACCAGCCGCGTGTTGCTTTGCTAGCGTTTTCCACCTTCGGGCAGCCGCAAGGCGAGCGTTCGAACACAGTACGCGATGCGGTCAAGATACTCGACGGGATGGACGTCGATTTTGAATATGATGGTGAAATGTCGGCCGATGTCGCGTTGAACGCGGAAGTCATGGCGCAATATCCGTTTTGCCGTCTTAGCGCGCCCGCCAATGTGCTGGTGATGCCGGCTTTCCACTCGGCCTCCATCGCGACCAAGATGCTGCAGGAGTTGGGCGGTTCGGCTGTGCTTGGACCGTTGCTCACCGGCTTTGAGAAGTCCGTTCAGATCGTTTCATTGACTGCGCGCGACACCGATATCATCAATATGGCCGCCGTGGCCGCCTATAACGCGATGCAGGATTAGGCCGCGAACCGCTGCGCGTTCTCGCCATAATGCTTAATGTAGCGCTGGTCGATCTGCTCTACTGGCAGCGTAACAAACACGTCAATGGATCGGAACAAGGGATCAATCAGCGCGCTACTACCGTAAGTTGCGCCTAACCGGAGATAGCCTTTGACCAAGGGCGGTAGCTCGCCAAGGGCCTGGCGCTTGTTGATCGCCTCGCGCGGCACCAAATCGGTGCTAAAGGCGGTCTCACCAAGCGCATCGACGGCCCAAGATGGCTCATTTGCAGCAAAATGGTGCAGGAAGGACAAGCCTTGCGCATAGGTAGAGGGATTGGTGCCGGGAAACGAGGCACAGCCGACCATCGTGTTG
>JBCCRB010000174.1:0-6153 GCA_039208465.1 Pseudomonadota bacterium | reverse complement strand
CTCGGCATCTGGCGCGTCCTTGGTCGAGGGTTCGCTTGCAGTTTGCGCGGCGCCAGCTTCCAGATCGATGGTAATCTGTTTGCGGCGCGAACGTGTTCCGGTGGCTTTGCGCGGAGCCCTTGTCATCAATCACTCCTTCGGAAAGAGGCTTGGATTCTACGCTTATGAATGCAGGTGCAAACGGCACACTCAAGGTTGAGAGCTAAAAAAATATGACTCAATGAGCGTATGCAGGCTCTCAGCG
This sequence comes from Pseudomonadota bacterium, assembly GCA_039208465.1. Classification (GTDB taxonomy): domain Bacteria; phylum Pseudomonadota; class Alphaproteobacteria; order Rhizobiales; family Rhizobiaceae; genus JBCBDX01. The sequence continues at coordinate 5,909 of JBCCRB010000174.1, read as the reverse complement.
TTCATTGCTTTGCTGACGAGGATCGGTCCGGACTGCAACGTAGCAACATGCTCCGACGCCCGCTGCGATATGACAAATAAAGGTTTGTTTTCATAATGATGACGAAGGTCCGACGTGGCAATTTGTTCGGCCACTATCGCAGCGGAAACACCCGAAAATACGGCAACTCCATCGAACGGGAAGGCTGTAAAGATTCTAGATAATTTGTCAGTTGAGTAACTGACTTTATGCGTATTATAAGTTTCAAGAGTATTAACCGTAAGGCCGCCCTTCGCCAGCCCAACCTCCACCGTGTCGCGGCGCAAACGACCGCACAGATAACCAACCAAGGCTCCCTTGGAGCAGCGAACCAATGATTGTTTGACCAGCGCGTCGGCATCGCCGTCAACACTCTCGACCCGAGTCATCCCCTTGCGCACGGCTTCTGCAGCGGTAGCATCACCAACGGCGAGGGCGGGGATCTCCGCAATCGTTTCGACAAGACCAGGAGGCGCGTGCCGCATCGCGTTCGCGCTCGAGATGACGATCAGGCTGGCCTCTACCAAGCTGTCCATCGCACTATCGGCAACGGGAACGGCCCCTACCTTCGTCAGCGGCACCTTCATGGGCCCCAATCCACGTTGATAAAGCGCCTCGGCAGTAAAACTGGCGCCCGGCTCAGGACGAGTGATCAATATCCGCGGGCGAGGGCGTTCTGCCATTATGCCCACTGTTCGAAGAAACCGGGGCCAGCCGCCTCCCGGACAGTTTGGGCGGCACGGCGACCGACATCTTCAATTTGGCCAACTTTGCCGGAAAGGGTTGTGTCATGCGCATCCTTGCCATCGGTGGAAAGGATCATCCCGTAGAAGGCAACATCGTCGCCGTCGATCTGCGCATGGCCGGCAATGGGGGTTCGGCACGAACCATCCAGCGCGGCCAGAAAGGCACGTTCACAGCGCAGCGCATAATTGGTCGCCTCATGATTGAGCGGTTCGATCAAAGACAGCGTTCGCGCGTCGCCAGCCCGACCTTCTATGCAGATGGCGCCCTGACCCGGCGCGGGTGGGAATGTCTGCAAATCAATCAGATCGGTAATGACATCCGTCATGCCCAAACGCCTAAGCCCGGCATGTGCCAGTAATGTGGCATCCGCCAAGCCGTCATTAAGTTTGCGCAGACGCGTCTGAACATTGCCGCGAAACTCGATAACCGTGATATCCGGCCGGGCCCGCCTGACCAGCGCCTGGCGACGCAGTGACGATGTGCCAACCACCGCATTGCGTGGTAGTTCATCAAGCTTTGGCGCGGCAACACCGATGAATGCATCACGCGGGTCTTCACGCTCCAAAAAGGCAACGATCTCCAAGCCGTCCGGCAGCACGGTTGGCATATCCTTGGAGGAATGCACGGCGATGTCACAGCGCCCGTCAAGCAATTGCTCTTCTAATTCCTGCGTAAAAAGCCCCTTGCCGCCAACTTCTGCCAGCGGTCGATCCAAAATACGGTCGCCACTGGTTGAAATCACCACGATCTCGACATCTTCGCCCGCGAGGTCATGCGCCTTCATCAAGCGATCACGCACTTCATGTGCCTGGGCCAATGCAAGTGGGCTGCCGCGTGTCGCGATCCGCACCGTGCCATAGTCAGTTGCCACGTTTGAAACCTTCCCGATCCGTGTTAGGCGCTCACTACCCTGTCAGACACCCGGCGGCAATCCGGCGGCTGACCAACTTTGATCTAAGCGAGCATGAACTTGGAGCCAATTACCCTTCTGGGCATTGAAACAAGCTGCGATGAAACCGCCGCTGCGGTCGTTCGTGCCGATAGCAGTGGCGGCAAGATCCTATCCAATGTTGTGTTCAGCCAGATTGAGGAACATGCGGCCTTCGGCGGCGTGGTGCCGGAACTGGCAGCGCGTGCCCATGTCTCGCGCTTGGACCAGATCATCAGCAAGGCGCTCGCCGAGGCGCAGATGGACTTTAACCAGCTTACCGCCATTGCCGCGACGACCGGGCCAGGGCTTATCGGATCGCTCATTGTTGGCACGATGACCGGCCGTACGATCGCTCAGGCAACAGACAAGCCCTTCATCCCAATCAATCATCTGGAAGGCCATGCCCTGACCGCACGCCTGACACATGGACTGCCCTTTCCCTTTTTGCTGCTATTGGTGTCAGGCGGCCACACGCAGATCATCCTTGTTGAAGGCGTCGGCAAATACACCCGCTGGGCTTCGACCATCGATGATGCGCTCGGCGAGGCGTTCGACAAGACAGCAAAGCTTCTAGGGCTGCCCTATCCTGGCGGACCTTCCGTTGAAGCGGCTGCAAAAACCGGCGATCCGCACCGTTTCTCGTTGCCGCGACCGCTACGCGGTGAGGACCGGCTTGATTTTTCCTTCTCCGGTTTGAAATCAGCGCTGCGCAAAACCGCCACCGAACTTGAAACCCTCACCGACCGCGATGTCGCGGATTTGTGTGCGTCGTTTCAGCATGCGGTGACTCAAACGTTGGACGAGCGCGTGGGGCGCGCCCTGGCGCAGTTTCGAAAAACCCATGACATCGCCGAGCCTGCGCTGGTTGTTGCCGGCGGCGTGGCGGCCAATTTGGCGATCAGAAACACACTGACGGAATTGTGCCAAACGCATAACTTCAAATTTGTCGCCCCCCCGATGAATTTGTGTACCGACAATGCGGCCATGATTGCTTGGGCCGGCGCCGAACGGATCATTGCTGGACTGCAAAATGAACACGATGGTGAGCCACGGCCGCGCTGGCCGCTCGATGCTGACGCCGCACCACTCTTCGGCGCAGGCAAAAAAGGTGCAAAAGCATGACCAGGCTTGCGGTGATCGGCGCGGGCGCCTGGGGTACCGCCATTGCCCACACCATGGCTGCCAATGGGCATGAAACGGTGCTATGGGGCCGCAATACCGAGACGGTCAAAGCCATTCAGGGCGAACACAAAAACCGGCATTATATCGGCGAGATCGCGCTTTCCGACCAGCTTCGTGCGACAAACAATCTCGCTGAAGCAATCGATGGGGCCAAGTACGTTTTCCTGGCAACGCCGGCGCAAACCAATCCGGCCATGGCAAAGGTGGTTTACGAGACAGGTATTGCCCCCAACGCGACCATTATTTGCTGTGCCAAAGGTCTGGATCAAACGACAGGTCTGCGCGTCAGCCAGTCGGTTTCGAACGCGCTTTGGCAAAACCCGATCATGGTTTTATCAGGGCCAAGCTTCGCCGATGATCTGGCATCAGGACTGCCCACCGCCGTGACCCTGGCTGGTCAATCGTTGGAGGCATCGCTTGAGGCCTGCCAAGCGCTATCGTCAAAGACCTTAAGACTATACGCAAGTGACGATCTGATCGGGGTGGAACTGGGCGGTGCCTTGAAAAACGTCATGGCAATCGCCGCCGGTATGGTCGACGGTGCCGGCCTTGGCGCAAGCGCGAAGGCTGCTTTGGTCACGCGCGGCTTTGCCGAAATGGTACAATTGGCATCAGCGGCCGGTGCCGATCCATCGACACTGAACGGCTTGTCCGGACTGGGCGATTTGATTCTCACTTGCAGCTCCCCACAAAGCCGAAACTACAGCTACGGCCGCAATCTCGCGCAAGGCCATGGTGATAAGGCCGGAAAACTCGCTGAAGGTGTGTTTACCGCCAAAAGCGCTTGCGCCATGGCCGAGCGGATCGGAATCGAAGCACCGATCATGAAAGCTGTGGCAAACGTGCTGTCCGGTAGACAAAACATCGATCAAGCCGTTGAAAGTCTCATGACCCGTCCGGTCAAAGCCGAATTGGCTTGACCCGGAACGACACCGGGGCAAATGACCCTGCAAAACCAACGGACAAGCGAGAATGGCAAGCTATTGGCTCTTTAAATCCGAACCCTTCAAATGGTCATGGGACCAACAGAAAGCGAAGGGCGAGGCCGGCGAAGAATGGGACGGCATCCGCAATTACCAGGCCCGCAACAATATGCGCGCGATGAAGCTAGGCGACAAAGGCTTCTTCTATCACTCCAATGAAGGTCTGGAGATTGTCGGCATTGTAGAGGTCAGCGCCGAAATACACCCAGACTCAACGACGGATGACGAACGCTGGGAATGCGTGGACATCAAAGCGGTGTGCGACATGCCAAATCCGGTGAGCCTGAAAGACGTCAAAGCCAACCCCGCCCTGTCAGAAATGGCACTGGTGACATCCATGCGCCTGTCGGTGCAACCGGTCACCAAGGAAGAATGGCTGGAAGTGTGTGCCATGGGCGGTTTGGATAAACCACCACTTTAGCGGTAAACTGGCACCTTCGCACGGACTGGCCATTAATCGTCCGGCCAAAAGGAGGTGCGCCATGGAATTCTCAGGCTTCAATCCACTGGCAATCGGCATCGCGACTGTCGCCGCGTTTGTTTTCGGATCGGTATTTTACGGCACATTAGCCAAACCCTGGATGCGGGCTGCCGGCATTACCCCGGAAGAGGCGAAGATGGGACCTTCGCTTTTTGCCATGACCTTTGCCTGCGAAATCGTCATGGCAATCATGGTGGCCGGCGTCATTGGGCATTTGGGCGACGATCAGATCACTCTGCGCAACGGGGTGATTTCAGCGCTTTTCATCTGGTTGGGCTTTGTCATCACGACGATGATCGTCAACCACCGCTATGGCGGCAAAGGATGGGACCTGACGCTGATCGATGGGGCGCACTGGCTCGGTGTCCTTTTGATCATGGGCGCAATTATCGGGTTTATGGGCCTTTAGCCGCCTAAGCCTGCTTGAAAACCGTAATGCGCGTCCGTTGATTGATCCGCGCAACCACATGCAACAAATCAGGCAGCGCCAGGGCGATGCACCCTTCGGTGGGTTGATAACCTTCCTTGGCGACATGCAAAAATATGGCTGACCCGCGCCAGCGGGCGCGCCCAGGCACCATGTTCCAGTCGAGCACAATACACAGATCATAAAGGCAATCGGCACGCATCATGGCTTCATGGGAAGCGTCAAAAGGAAGTTTCACCGGTTGATTATAGGCCGGATGGACCGGTTCATCACACCAGCCATCATGCGCTGAAATTGCAGTCAGCGGCAATTTCGTCTGCGGCCGTTGTGCCAGCCGGTCTTGCCGCCAATAGCCATAGCGGGGAACCAACACCCGGTGAGCAGGCGTTGCACCATCTGATTCGCGTTTAGAAACACTGGCACCTGACCGGCCTAACACGCAGGTAAACTGGAAATTCCCTGTGTTCATGATCCCCTTGATCACGGAACCGGGCTTTCGTCTCACAGCGATGTGTTCAAACATGATCAAGCCATCTGTTGCTTATTTTGGCCGCAAACGTCAGTTGACGTGTTCTGAACTTAAGACAAAAATTAAGCTATGATCGATAGCGATATATACCAACAACGATTTCTAAGGTGACCGATGACCACCAAGACTATCCTTCTCGTCGATGACGACGATGATCTTCGCGAAATTCTCAATGAACAGCTATCGCTCTATGAAGAATTTCATGTGCTGCAGGAACAGACCGCCACGAAAGGCATCGATACCGCGCGCAACAACATGATCGACCTTGTGGTCATGGATGTCGGCCTGCCGGACATGGATGGACGCGAAGCGGTCAAAATACTGCGCAAGGGCGGCTTTAAAGCCCCCGTTATCATGCTGACGGGCCACGATACCGATTCCGACACCATTCTCGGCCTTGAGGCCGGCGCAAATGATTATGTGACGAAACCGTTCAAATTCGCCGTTTTGCTAGCCCGCGTGCGTGCGCAGCTGCGCCAGCACGAGCAGAGCGAAGACGCGACCTTCAGCGTCGGCCACTATACCTTCAAACCGGCGCACAAATTGCTGGTCGAGGGTGATGGCACGAAGGTGCGGTTGACCGAAAAGGAAGCCAACATCATCAAGTTCCT
>JBCCRB010000173.1:0-6155 GCA_039208465.1 Pseudomonadota bacterium | reverse complement strand
TGCTTGTGGGCGAGCATTTCACCGGCATCCATACAGCTAGGGAATTTGAAGCTAGTCTTAGAGGTCGAATGCCCGATCCATTGATAGTGTTGATCTTCTTCAGCTACCTTATGGGCGTGGTGTTCGTCGGTTTTTTTGCTATTATGCTGACTGAGGAGATTTTGGAAGCGGCACGTAAAATTGCACAACAGTCTGCCACCCTATGAAAACAAAAGCTGGTATTGCCGTCTGCCTCTTGGCGTGAATTAGTAAACTGCTGAACACGACTCCAGTCGCACAAAAACACACTCGATGAGAATTGGGATTTGTCACTTTTGAATCGGGAAGAGCCAAGCGCATCAACTGCTCGCTCGTTTATGCATCCAACTACAAAACATCTCCGCCACGGGTTCAACCCAAAAAGCTGACATCATCTGGAGAGATATTCGCTGTCAGTCGCGAATGCACCAGCCGCATAGTTAACGACGAAGGGTGTTTACAGGGAGCCGCTAACCACCCTGATAGAAAGCGATGAGCAACTTGGTTTTCACGGTTGTGAAAACGGTGATAGCGATCAGTTGCGGGCCGCGCAAATGGCACTCGGTGCGTGACCAACAAAGGCTGTAGTTACGCAACGAAACCGCAATGAAATGGTTAAAATCACAGCGACGGAAGGCGATAAAGCTCTGACAAAAAACAAGAAAATGCAAGCATTCTGCCAGATTGCCGTGCCCTCCGAAGGCAGAGGTCACAGGTTCGAATCCTGTCGGGTGCGCCATCTACCGCGTTTCGCGCAGCGAAATGCGGGCCACCCCTTCACGGTAGCAGTCGGCGGCAATTGTTTGGCACAAACCATGAGAGCCGATCGCTTGATAAGCTTTTGCGCAGCAAACGCTGAGCGTGGCTTTTTTGACGTTCTGCATCACTTTTGGTCCCGCACTCAATCGCGGCGAACCGCGCACTTGCACCTGTGTCCGCCAAATTGGTACCAAAATGATTGTGGTGTGCCGAACGAAGTTGTCTGGCGTGCCCATTGTTAAAAATCATGTTGAACCCAGTCCGCGACCCCATTGAAGCGATTTTACAAGCATCCGAGCCGGCAGTGCTTGCCGTGATCGCGGGTATTGAGGGGCCGTCTTACCGGCCGTTAGGGGCCATGATGGCAATCTTGCCGGGCGCGCAGCCATCCAAACCCGACTGGATCGGCAGCCTATCTTCGGGCTGCGTTGAAGCCGACATCGCGCTGCATGCCATGCAAGCACGTCAAGTCGGAGCGTCCAGTCTCGTGCGCTACGGGCGCGGGTCACCCTTTCTCGACATTCAACTGCCCTGTGGCGGTGGCCTTGAGATTGGCCTTGTGCCCGACCCCGACTGCTCGGTCCTGCAAAAGATCGCTGACAACCAAAAAGCGCGTATCCCCTGCGCTTTACACATTGATTTACGCACCGGCGCGATGCGTGTTGGCGCACCCGCGCCAACGCAACGAAAAGGCGATCAACTGACAATTCTGTTTGAGCCAGGCGTTCGCTTTCTGACCTTCGGAAAGGGGCCAGAAGCCAACACATTCGCAGCGCTCGTCCAATCGGCCGGTTACGCCAACACGCTGTTTTCGCCGGACGCGGAAACGCTGCAGCACGCGCAAGCGGCGGGCTGTCCGACAGCTCATCTTGCAAAGCCCGCCTTTCCCGACAATCTGGCGGTCGATGACCGCACAGCGATTACGCTCTTCTTCCACGATCATGATTGGGAACCGCCTCTTCTCGTCGGCGCGTTGCAAACAGATGCCTTCTATATCGGTGCACAGGGCAGCCGCCGTGCGCGCGACAAGCGCATGGAAAGCCTACATGCGCTTGGCGTTTCAAAGGCTGAGCGTGCCCGCCTTTACGGACCGGTCGGTCTGATCCCGTCGGCACGCGATCCGGGAACCCTCGCCGTGTCTGTCCTAGCCGAGATATTGGCGAGTGCCATGCCGTCGGGCAAAGACTGACCGACCGTTACGCGGCCGCTGAATCATGGCGCGCCCTTCTGGATCAGCTTCAAGCGTCTGCTGTTTCACCGAGCATAAACCGATGCACCAGTGGCGGCAGCGCATCGAAAAGCACCGGCTTGGCAAACAAATAGCCCTGCATGTGGCGCACGCCCAGTGATTCCATCAATTGCTTGTCTTGCTCGGTCTCAATGCCTTCGGCGACCAGGCGCAGACCCAGATTGTTGGCAATATCAGCCAGATTGCGAATAAAGGCGCGTGAGGCTTCGCTCTCTGCAGCCGAACGGGTCAGGTCGATGTCGAGTTTCACTTCGGAAAAAGCGCCATCACGCAAGATATCAAAACTGGCTGCACCGGTGCTGAAATCATCCATGGCCAGGTGAAAGCCGGCCATACGGAGCCGCGCTATCGCCGACAAAAGCGTGCTTGGGTCCTCCGGCATGTGGCTCTCGGTCAATTCCAGCACAATGTCGTCTGGCGACAGTCCATGCTTGTTGACGTGATCACGCAGCATGGCGGGAAAATCAGGATTCTCCAGAGGCCGCGCATCAACGTTCAACGAAAAGGGCCATGTGCACCCCTGCCGGCGTAACAGCGCCACTTCTGTGCAGAAAATGTCGATGATCTGACGGGTCAGCGTGATCGCCGCGTGGTTGCTGTCCGCGCCAGCCAACAAAGGGCCGGGGCCGGTCAAACACCCATGAGCGTCTTGTGCGCGCAGCAGGGATTCCGTGCCACTTATCCGGTTGCTGAACGTATTAACCTGCAGTTGGTAGACCAAAGCCGGCGTCACGCCCGCCAAGGAAGAATGTGCGCCATTTGGGGCCGTCGGTGGCGACGGTGGCTGATAGATTTTTGCTGCTTCAACGATCTCCTTGAAAGAGGCAACGCTGATAGGCTTGCTGATCGTACCGACAATGTTCAGTCGCATGCGGCGTGCAATTTGCTTGGCCGAGGCAAGAACGTTCTTGTCTTCACCCGATGCGATAATCAGGGCACCGTCATAATTAGCGTCGGCCAGATCTTTGAAAAACGCAAAACCGTCATGCCCTGGCATGTTCAGATCGCTGACAATCAGGTCGATATCGCCGGACGTGACAGCCTTAAGGGCGGTTTCAGGATCAATTGTTGCGGTCACGTCATCAAAGGACAGCATGGCGAAAACCCCGCGCGCGACCGCTAGGAAGATTTCATCATCATCTAAAATGAGCGTTTTCATCGCAGTCCCGTCTCTCGGCGCGGACATTAGACCAGCATTGAAAATCAAATGTTAATGTTGGCGACATGGGAAGATTTTAACTTTGCCGCGTTACCACGGCGCAATGGCGGACAAGACGACCCAAAAGAGATACATCAGCCTGAGCGTTCGCGTCTCAATCATCATGGTTGTAGTGGTCCTCTCCAGTGTCGCGGCGATCACCGTCCCTTTTGTGTTTTCCGATTTCAGAAACACTGTCGAGGGAGAGCGTGCGCGGGTGACCAACGCGGCGCGTGCCTTTTCCGCCGTTGTCAGCGCGCCAGTGGCCGACGCCGATCTCGGATCCATCTACCAGGCACTGCGTGGCATCAGCGACGTACCACATGCCACCTTCATTCAGGTCACCGACAATCAAGGTTCCCCGATCGCCGAAATTGGCAACAGCGTGCAATTAAGCGGGCGTGATGGGCAGGTAGATGACAAATCAATATGGTCCCTGTTTCGCGCCGAGACCATTGTAGCGAGCGCGCCGGTGCGCGCCAATGGCCGCCAGATCGCGCAATTGTCCATCCACTCGGATTTGCAATGGCTGCGCGATGCTTATTTGTCACGCCTACTTCAATTGCTTGGTATTGCCGTGGCCTGCGCTGGTCTGACCGCGTTGATTGCGCGTGCGACCATTCACCGTACGCTCTTGCCCCTGCAGTCCCTGTCGGCATCGCTGCGTGACATGAAGCATGATGGCGATCTGGCCCGCCGGTTTGATGCCCCGCGCAATGATGAGGTTGGCGTTCTATCCCATGCCTTCAACGACGCGCTTGATACGATCGCTGCGCAAAATACGGCTCTGCGCAATCATCGCGACAGCCTTGAGGAAACCGTCAAGCAGCGCACCGCCCAGCTGAGCACGGCCATGGAAGAGGCGCAGCGGGCCAATGCTGCTAAGTCGGACTTCTTAGCAACCATGAGCCATGAGATCCGCACGCCTATGAACGGCCTCATGGTGATGGCCGAGCTCTTGTCAAAATCAAATCTGCAACCACGCCAGCGCCATTTTGCCGAGGTGATCAGCCGTTCTGGCAACGCGCTCCTGCACATCATCAACGATACGCTCGACATGTCGAAGATCGAGGCTGGCAAACTACAGCTTGAGGCGATCCCGTTTGACCCGGAAGTGATCGTGCATGATGTGATCAGCCTATTTTCCGGACGTGCCGAAGAGAAGAATTTGGCGCTGACCTGCTTTGTCGACCCGGCTATTGCCAAAATCCTGATCGGTGATCCCACGCGCCTTAGCCAGATTGTCGGTAATCTGGTCAACAATGCGCTCAAATTCACTGAGCGCGGCGGCGTGACGATCGAGCTTCGTCATATAAAAGGCGATGATAGCACTCAATCGATCCAACTGTGCGTCAAGGACACCGGTATCGGTATTGCTCCGGAGAAGCTGGATCGGGTTTTCGAAGCGTTTTCCCAAGCCGACCAGTCGACGTCTCGCCGTTTCGGCGGCACCGGGCTTGGGTTGACCATCTGCAAGAAGCTTGCCGAAGGCATGGGCGGCACGATTGGCGTCGACAGCCTCGTCAATGTGGGGACGACATTTACCGTCTCTCTAACCTTGCCAATCGATACCCCGGCGTCCCGCCCAGTCGATGCAAGCGGGCATAGCATTTATCTGGCGATCAACGATCCGGTTCATGAACGTGCGGTGATGGCCATGTTGACCGCTGATGGCTTCAACGTATTTGGTGCAGACGATAAGATTGCAGGCCAGCCAGACGCTGTTCTTGTTTCACCGGACCGGGTTGCGGCCATGGCAAAAGCGCATGCCGGAACGCCGGTCATTGCCGTCGCACCTTTTGCGCTCAGCCAATCCAGAGCAGACGCCGAAACCGAAGTGGCCGGGCACCTGTCCTTGCCCATGAGACGTGATGATGTTGCCCGCCTCGCCGATTGCCTGGAAACAGGCTCTTTCGACGAACTGGCAAAAGTCGAGACCGATCCGCTGACAGATCCGCTTAGCTCAAGTGCGGGTCTGAAAATCTTGGCTGTCGACGACAATGCCGTGAACCGTCAGGTCATCAGCGATTCCATCAACGCGCTTGGTGGCCAATGCGATCTGGCAGAAAACGGCGCTGACGCCGTGGAGCTGGCACGCGCGCGCAGCTATGACCTTATCTTCATGGACTGCTCCATGCCAGGCATGGACGGGTTTGAAGCCACCCGCCAGATCCGGCGTTTGGTTGGTGATGCAAGTCCGAACAGCGCACATGCGCACATTGTGGCGTTGACGGCGCATGTGACGGGCCTTGATGCAAACACATGGCGCGATGCCGGCATGGACGCCTACATTGCCAAGCCTTTCCGCCTGGAAGATATCGCCGCGCAATTGCGGGCCGTCAGCGAGCCCGAAAGCGCAGCACCGCAACCGGACTTGGAAGCTGAAAAACGCTCGACCGCGCCACAACCACAAGGATGGTCTGGCACCGACGTGCCATTGCTGTCCGTCGATACGCTGGCCATGTTTGCGGCAATCAAACAATCAACCGGCGATGATTTGGCGGCACGGATCTTCCCGATGTTCGCAACCAATGCCACGAAAGGTCTTGAAGCGCTCAAGGACGCCGTCCGCGATGGCAAGGAGAGCGCCGAAATCCGGGCGTTGGCGCACAGTCTGAAATCAATGTGCTCAAGCGCCGGCGCACAACGCGCTTCAATGGCCGCTGGTGATATTGAAGGATCGGTTGAAGGGGCAGACATTGCCGAGATCGATCTGGAACCGCTGAGTGAGACACTTGATCAGACGATCGCAGCGATGCAGGCAGAAATGGCACTAAAAGAGCAGGGCGTAAGCGCCGTCAGCAGCGCCTGACGAAACGCCTGTCGGCCATCGTAGTTTTGAGGACATGTCGCCCAATTCGCTGCGCGAACTGGGCTTGGTGCACCAAAAGGTTCAAACACCGAACCAGTAGCCAAGGCGCGCAAGCGCCG
>JBCCRB010000172.1:0-6168 GCA_039208465.1 Pseudomonadota bacterium | reverse complement strand
CGCCTGGCGAGATTGTCGACCGTTTTATCAGCGCGGCAGCGCCGGGCCGTGAAATGCGCGTGACCTACAGGACCAATCGAGGGCAGACGACCGCAACCTATTCGCTGTCTGGTTTCGTTGCTGGCGTCATCTTCATGGATGAAGCGCAGGGGCGGATCGGCGATGATGATGCGCTTCAGCTTGCGCTTGAAGGTGAACGGCGCGGCACCGTTGGTGGCGGCGATGCGGCCAACGTCTCCTGGCGTCCGCTTGACCGTGTGCCGGCCGGGATCATCACCTATTTCAATTTTGAAGACCGGCTATGCGGCCAGATGGACACAACGCTTGCTGGCCGGATTGGCGGATTTGCGCTCGATGTGTCGGGCCAGACCGGTTTTGTCGCTTTCCCGTGCACGCGCGGCGGCGCTTACAACCAGCCCTACACGCTGTTTCAGCGCAATGGCTCAGCTTATGCGCCTTACATGCTGCCGATCATGCGCGACGGCAGCCCGTCCACGACATATTATGCGTACAATCTGACCTGGGATGCGGTTGCGGGCGAACTGACTTCCTTCTTCCGTGGCCGCGGTCTTGGCGATTGCGGTGAATTGCGTCGCTGGACGGTGACTACCGATGGAACAGATGCCGCTATTCGGCTCATCTCGTCGCGCACGAAAGATGCGTGCGATGGTGTGACCGATCTTGAAGGGCCCGGATGGACGAGCAATTGGCCGGTTGAGCCGGAAACCCAATGAACAGTGACGACCTAGCCGGTCGGCTTGCGTTTCTGCGTGAATCAGAGCGTTTAAAAGACACGCTGCGGTCCGGTTTTACCAGCGAAGGCGCGCGTGAAAGCAGCGCTGAACACAGTTGGCGGACCTGCCTTTTTGCGCTCGCCTTTGCCGATCAGCTTGAGGGCATCGACATGGTGCGCCTGCTGTCGCTGTTGATCATCCATGATCTGGGCGAAGTTTATGGCGGTGATGTGCCGGCGATCTTCCAGTTGGACAATGATGGGCGTGATGCGCGTGAGCGGGAAGATTTTCACGCGCTAACCGAGCCGCTACCAGCGCCTCTACGCACCCAGATGCGCGCGCTTTTTGAAGAGTATGCGGGCGGCGAAACGGCAGACGCCAAGCTCGCCAAGGGTTTCGATAAGCTGGAAACGCTTCTGCAACACACGCAGGGCGCCAATCCCGCCGATTTCGATTATGAATTCAATCTGGGTTATGGCGCGCGTTGGACTGGCGATGATGCGTTGCTGCAAACGATCCGGCAGGTGATTGATGCAGCGACCCGGCGCCGTGCGGATGGAGCGCCCGGTTGGGATAAGGCGGGTTAGTTTTCGTTCGCCAGGTTCGCAGTCCAACTTTCCAGCCGTTTGCGATTAACGCCCAGATCCGAATAGCCGACCTGCGCGCGGGCGTAGGCGACGAGCCCCGTCTTGCCGTCCGGCATCGAAACGGCCCAGAATTGGTTGGTGTCGGGAAACTTCATCGACGCGGTGCGCGTGACGAACCGCACCGTACCATCGGTGGCTGATCCACCAACCTGCTGGGCGTTGTCGGGGCCGGCCTCGGCTTTTTGCACGAGTTTCGTCAGTAGAGCCGCCGGGTCGTCGGCGTAGGCGGGCAGGGCGCCATCGGCCTCAAGCTCCGGCGGGCAGGCGCCTGGCGTACACAGAAGCGCGTCATGCGGTTTGGTGGTTCGCTTGAGCGTTTCCAGGTCGAACGGCCCAAGGTCAGGTCCTCCGTACAAGGCGGACCATAATTTGTCTGGGCCTGCGACCATGATCGCCGCGACGGATAAAAGCGCGGCGAAAACGAACCCCGCGATCAGATAGAGAAGCATTGGGTGCCGGCCCTTAGTCGTTGTGCGCGTCAGCTTGGTTCAGCCCGCGTGATGTGGAGGATTTGGCCCGGATTGGCGTCGATCGCAATAAAGATTGAGCCATCATCGGCGATCTCGATGTCACGGATGCGGCCGAACTGTCCGTCAAACATCTGTTCCTCGGCAACCACAGTGCCATCGGGTCCGCGCTCCAAGCGGGTCATCAATTGGGAGCGCAGTGCACCAATTAAAAGATCGCCCTGCCATTCGGGGAACATGGCGCCGTCATAGACTGCCAGGCCTGAAGGGGCGATGGACGGATCCCAATAATATTTGGGTTGCTCAAGGCCGGCTTTTTCGGTTCCTTCGCCGATCCGCAAACCTGAATAATGGCGGCCATAGGAGATGACCGGCCAGCCATAATTGAGGCCCGGTTCGGGCTGGTTGATCTCATCGCCGCCGCGTGCGCCATGCTCAACGGTCCAGAGCAGGCCTGTGGCCGGATCAATATCGGCGCCCTGAATGTTGCGGTGGCCTTTTGAATAGAGTTCCGGGGCAACGCCCGCCTGGCCAACAAAGGGGTTGTCGGCGGGCACGGTGCCGTCCTTATTGATGCGGATGACGGCGCCGGCGTGGTCGGAAAAGTCCTGCGAGCGGGGCGCGTCACCGCGGTCGCCCGTCGTGATGAACAGCGTGCCATCGGGAGCGAAAGCGATGCGTGAGCCAAAATGGCGGCCGCCGCGCGACTTGCGGTTCATCGTAAAAATGGTTTCAACATCGGTCAGCGCCGGGTTGCTGGTCTCCCAGTCGGTCAAAAGGCCGGTCGAGACTGCGGTGCCCAGCCCATTGCCGCCGGCTTCTGAATAGGAAAAGAAAATCCGGCGCGTGATTGAAAAGTCCGGATCGACCGCAACATCGAGCAGGCCGCCCTGGCCGTTCACGGCAATTTCCGGCAGGCCCGAGACCGGTTGCGAAAGCTGGCCGTCAAAGACGATGCGCATGGTGCCTTCGCGCTCGGTGACGATCAGCTCGCCATTGGGCAGCGTGTCCACGCCCCAGGGATGTTCCAGACCGTCGGCAACGGCATTGACCTGCATGACAACACCGTTTTGGGCCTCCACGCTGACCGATTGGGCGAGCGCGGGAAGCGGGAGCAGCAAGCTGAGTGCACAGACGGTGGCAGAAAGGCGGAGACGAGGCATGGCGTATCCTTTTGAAAAAGCGGTTTTTCGAAATTCTCACATAGTTCGGCAGACCGTCAGTTCCAGCCACATAACGGGTTTTTGACGCGAGACCTGCAGGCGGCGGCCGTCGTTTGAGTCCGAAATCGCACTTACCACCACACCGTGCACTCTCCTTTACCGAGGGCGGCGTCTTAACAGGTGTGACTGGCAGCTATGCGGACTTCGCGGACACTCACCAAGTGCCCGCAAAGCACTTAGTTAAGCGATCATGCAGCCTGATCAAACTGGATTTTACCATCATGCAGAAAAAGGAGCTTGCGGAAAGCGGACAGATCAAGCGGGTTTGGTAATCGAACATCCGAGATGTCTGGCATGGACTTCTCATTCAAATCGAACGAACGGTCAATTTGAGAGATCACGGCGCATATTGTGCCGGTGCCGATCACGTAGTTTTGGAGAGACTTGATTTGATCATCAAGGCTTGGATTGGTACGCTTCTGATCGAGGAGTTGAAGATAATCGATAACGATCAGCGTAGGCTCCCTCTCATCTGTTAGGGTACCGATGATATGCTCCGCAGACACGTCGTCAGATGTGTCGAGAACCAAATTTTCATCGATTGAACTTGGGTCAACACCGATGGTCGATAGGCGATCTACAATCTCGCGCTCATGATAATCGAGTGTAAAGAAGTAGCCTTTGCGTCGTAGTTGCGATGCCTTCGCCGCCAGTTCGAGACCTAAAAGCGTCTTGCCTTGTCCACGCCGTGCCGCGATGAGCACTAAGTCGCCGGACCCCAATTGTGACAGAACATCGTACACTCGCCGGCCACTTGCCGGTGCAGACATAAGGTGACTCCAACTCTGGAACCCTTCTCCAATGGCTACCCTGTCGAGTGCTTGATGCAGGGCAATGCCAGAGTCCCGCGCCAAAAGTTTGGCTTTCCGTTTGAGTACGTAGATGGGGGCAGATAACTGCATGTGTCGTCCTCCTCTTTCGAGCCGCTTGTGCAATCCCCCCTTATGCATGCGCTCGAACGAGACAGGTTCAGACCAGTTCACTCTACATGACTAATGCTTCCCGAATGGAGGGCGGAGGCCCGAGCGAGGCCTTCATTCAATCTGCTCCAAATGAAGCGACAATTCAATATGAAGGTCAGCTTTGAGCGGTTGCCGCAAAGCAGCGGACAAAGCACCAAGGTCTCAGAGTGGGCTCGGAGCAGTCGTTTCGGTATCCATAGAATTTCGCTTCAAGGTTGCGAGATCCAAATCCGATCATCAAAAACGGTGGTTTTTGTTAAATCCGGCCCCGGCCTGCTGCCGTGATGTTGCTGCTCAGCGATTTGCCGAGCACAAAGGCAGTGAGAAGCATGGCGATAAGCGCACCGGCCATCAGCAGCATGGCGCTTGTCTGACTGAGCACGCTCTGTGATGCGGGTGCTGCCAGCATGGTGGCCAGATTAAGGACTTCGGCATGGGAGATCGGGGCGGCCATGGCGCGCGGAACGCTCATCACGGCCAGGATGATGGAAGCCACCAAGCCGCCACAAATTGCAATCTGCGTCTTGATGCGCGCCAAGCGCACCGCCAAAATTTTTGACATGCCTACACCAAACATGAGAATCGCCCAGCCAGTTACAACCCACCACAGCCTAGGCTTTAATTGGGCAAGGGTTGGGACATATCGTGGACCGGGCGGGGCGATTTTGTGGCAATATCAAGGCGTTCAGCCGGGCAGCCACTCAAGCGGCACGTGCCCGGGCAGGGCTGAAACACGATCCAGCCAGGCGTTGACGGCCTCAAAGCGTTGCATCTCGAAGCCGCCCTTTGCGCCTGCTGAATGGGTGTAGGCGTATAAGCATAGGTCGGCGAGCGTCGGCGTGTCGCCGATAAGGAACGGGGTCTGCGTCAATTGCCTTTCCATGGTGGCAAGCGCCGCATGTCCCTTTTCCAGAAGCGGATCGAGGATTTCCGGTGTGCGCAAATGGGCCCGTTCCTCATAGGCCAGAATGCCGGCGCGTACCGCAATCGCGGGTTCGTGGCTATATTGCTCAAAGAACAGCCATTGCATCACGCTGGCATGGGCGAAACGGTCATCCGGCAACCAATCGGTGCCAAGGCCAAAATAGACACAGATCGCGTTGCTTTCGCGCAAAAGGCGGCCATCGGCAAAGTTTACGAGCGGAACTTTGCCATCGGGCTTAAGGGCCCGAAACGCGGTGCTTTGTGTCACGCCGGTGCCCATCTCGGCGTCATGGTGGGTATAGGTTATGCCCAAATGTGCCAGCAGCAGGCGCACCTTGTAGGAGTTGCCCGATGAGGGCATCGACCAGAGCGAAAAGTCAGTGCTCATCGGAAGAATTTGACGAGGCCCGGCTCGTTTTCGGCTACCGTCTCGGGTTTGTTGATCCACTCAGAAAAATCGCAGGGAACGATCTGTGGCATGCCGAGGATGAAGCCCTGCGCGTAAGCAGCGCCTGATTTGAGGGCCAATTCCAGGTGCCAGGGCGACTCAAGGCCCTCAAGGAGGGTAAGGATGCCGTCCTTGGCAAAGGAACTGATCTGATCGATCAGCACAACAAAACCATCCGGTGTTGCCATGCGCTTGCGCACGATTTTACCTTCAATCTTGACGATATCCGGCACCAACGCCTTGACCCTGGCTGCATCGGCATGATCGGAGCCATAATCATCGACGGCGATGATGAAGCCGCGGGCGCGCAGCGCGTAGACAAATTCTTTCATCACGGCCGTGTCGAAGGCGCGATGCTCGACAATCTCACAGATTACATCGTTTGGATTTAAGCTGGACGCGCGCATTTCACGGACCAACAGGTCAATGTCGCCAGCAATGTTATGCATGGACTGCATGGCGCCGGGGTCAAAATTTAAAAACAGGCGCTTTGCCTGATGCGGCAGCGAGCGCGCATTGCGCAGATGCAATTGGCGGAGAATTTGCTCTGCCTCTAACAATTCGCTCGGATTAAGCCGCGAAAAAAATTGGGGCGGGGTGATCGGCAGACCGTCGACGAACGGGCGGGCCAAGCCTTCGCAGGCAAAAAGGACCGGTTCGCCTTTGACCAACCGGAAAATCGGCTGGAAGGCGGAATGCAGCGTTACATCGAGAAAGCGGGCGCTAAAGTGCCCATCTGGCAGGCTTGTTGGTTCGGCGATGG
>JBCCRB010000171.1:0-6181 GCA_039208465.1 Pseudomonadota bacterium | reverse complement strand
CCTGGCGTTGTTCTTCGGGTTTCCCGAAAGCCCTTGATACCATCTACGGTGCCGCAGAGGTTTTCGCCGACGCTGTGCGCGAAGCCACCGATGGCCAGTTCAACATCCAGGTCTTCGCTTCCGGCGAGATCGTAGGTGCACTGGAAGGCGCTGATGCTGTGTCCAACGGCACAATCGAAATGGCGCACACCGCTTCCTACTATTTCTGGGGCAAAGACCCATCCTTCGCATTCGGCACGGGCGTACCGTTCGGTCTGAACCAGCGCATGACCAATGCCTGGATGTATGAGGGCGGCGGTCTGGACCTGCTGAACAAATTCTACGGCACGCAAAACATGATCGCCTTCCCGGCCGGTAACACCGGTGCGCAAATGGGCGGTTGGTTCCGTAAAGAGATCAACACGCTGGAAGACATGCAGGGTCTGAAAATGCGGATCGGTGGCTTCGGCGGTCGGATCATCGAGCGTATCGGTGTTGTTCCGCAAGGTCTGCCAGGCGGCGACATCTACCCGGCGCTGGAAAAAGGCACCATTGATGCTGCTGAATTCGTCGGCCCGTACGACGATTCCAAGCTCGGCTTCAACAAAGTGGCTGACTATTTCTACTATCCCGGTTGGTGGGAAGGCGGCGTTGCGCTGCTCAACATGATCAACATCGACAAGTGGAACGAGCTGCCGAGCAACTATAAGGGCGTCATCAAAAACGCGTCCGCGCTCGCCAACTCAGTCATGATGGCCCGCTACGACACACTGAACCCAACCGCGCTGAAGCAGTTGGCAGCATCCGGCACGCAGCTTCGTCCATACAGCCAGGAAATCCTGGAAGCATGCTTCGACGCAGCGACCGAGACTTACGCGGAAATCGCAGCCGAAAACGCGACCTTCAAGGAGCTGCACGACAGCTACATGGCTTATCGTCGCGATGGCTATCTGTGGTTCCAGCTCTCCGAGTACAACCACGACACATTCATGATGCTGCAGCAACGCGCAGGCAAGCTGTAAGCCTCACAGATTTCATATCTGTAGAAAAAGCCCGGTCACCGTACCGGGCTTTTTTGTGCCTACCGTTCCAGCTGTTTCGGGCGTTTAACCCTTCAGCGCAGCAGCGCCTTTGGCCAGCTCGGTAATCTTGTCCCAATTGCCGGCCGTAACGTCAGCCTTCGGCGCAACCCATGAACCGCCGACACACAAGACGTTCGGCAAGCTCAAATAGTCGATGGCATTGTCGACCGAAACGCCGCCGGTTGGGCAGAAATGCACGCCGCCAAACGGCGAAGCGAGCGACTTCAAAAACGGCGCACCGCCTGACTGTTCGGCCGGGAAAAACTTCAACAGCGAATAGCCCAGCTCGATTGCCCGCATGACTTCACTCGCTGTCGTACTACCCGGCAGGAGCGGCACCGCGCTCCCGAGGGCAGCCGCCGCAATTTCACGGGTAAAACCGGGCGAGACGGCAAAGCGGGCACCGGCAGAAACCACCTGCTCATATTGTTTTCCGTTGAGCACCGTGCCCGCACCAACAATCGCGTCCGGGACCTGCTGAGCAATTTGCTCAATGGCGGGAAGCGCAGCTTCGGTCCGCAGCGTGATTTCAATCGCCGGCAGACCGCCGGCCACCAGCGCACGTGCCAGCGGCACGGCATCATCGGCATCATCAATCACGATCACGGGGATGACCGCCTGACCGGTCATGATTTCATAAAGCGCGTCCCGGTTTTGCATCGTCTGTTCATTCCCAAAAGCATCAACTGGCAAAACGGCCCTAAGCGGTCCAACTCACCTTGTCCAGCGCCGCAATCGGGCTGCCACGCGCATAAGCGGCACAAAGCGGGATAGTTGCAGGATCAAACGCGCAATCCATCGTGATCCCTTGCCCTGTTCGGCAAGCTGCCCACTGAGCGCACGATCGGTCTGCGGGCCATAAACGCCATCGACCACAAGACCATTGGCGCGCTGAAACCGTTTGACCGCATCCTCGGTCTTCGGGCCAAAAACCCCATCGACGGTGAGCGGATAACCTGCCGCCAACAGGCTCTGCTGCAAATCACGCACCGCTGCGCCCCGCGCGCCACGCCGCAGCGTCGCTAGTGCGGCCGAACGTTTGCTTGCCGATGCTTGGCTCGCATACCGCGCATAGGCCTGCGCCATTTTCGCATCATACCGGTTTCGCCGAAACGCCGGCCCGTTATAGCGATAGGCAAAACCGGCCCAATCATGCCGCTGCAGATAGACGAGCAAACCGTTCGTTTGGATGAATTTGACCATCAGCCGAACCTGCCCGCCAACGCCGGAACGGGCCTGGCGCACCAACGCTTGCGGCGAGGAATACCCGAGCACCCGCCAATGCGCACCCATCACCTGGCCGATACCCCAGGAAACCGATTGTAACGCCACATCATCATCGATGGACCGCGCGCGCCGCAACAACGCCCACCGGTCCGCCTGCCACCGCGGGTTCTTCACCGCCCCGGCCTTTGGGTTGGCAAGCCCCATGGATCGCGCCTTTTGCCGGGCCGCATCCGGCAACAGACGGTCAAAGTAATGCCCTTCAAAGCGGATCAGCGGCTCCTTTCGCCCGCCTATTTCCGCAAACGCCCGACCGCCGCTTTCCACAGCACAAATGGCAAGCAGCGCAGCCGGTTCGATCTTCATGTCGATGGCAACCCTGCGGATTTCCGCTTCCGTCGCCGGTGAAAAATGAGCCATACGCACCCCGTTTCGCTGCGATACAGGATGAACGGCCCGCCGCGCCGGTGGATAAGTGGCGGCAATTTTTTTAACGAAGGGCTTGTTTTCGTCCGCCCGACTTCGGGGTATGAGCCCGGCATGGAAAGACACGAAAACACGATTGTCGTGGCCGCGCTTTATCATTTCACGCGGTTGCCCCACTTTGCCGAGATCCAGGCGCCTTTGCAGCAATTGTGCGAGCGTCACGGCATCAAGGGGACCTTGTTGCTGGCCGACGAAGGCATCAATGGAACCGTCGCCGGCAGCCGCCAAGCCGTCGACAATCTGATGGCATGGCTCTGGGCCCGGCCCGAGTTCGCGGGGCTGGAGCACAAAGAAAGTTATGCACCGGCGATGCCGTTTTATCGGCTGAAGGTGCGGCTCAAAAAAGAGATCGTCACCATGGGTGTGCCGGGCACCGATCCGACAAAAATCGTCGGCACCTATGTCGAGCCAGAAGATTGGAACGCCTTAATCGCCGATCCCGAGACGATTCTCATCGACACCCGCAACGATTATGAGGTGCAGATCGGCACCTTTGACGGGGCGGTCAATCCGCATACGGCCGCGTTCCGCGAATTCCCCGATTGGGTTGCGCGTAATGAAAACGCGCTCAAAGGCAAAAAAATCGCGATGTTTTGCACCGGCGGCATCCGCTGCGAAAAATCGACCGCCTATATGAAATCGCTCGGCTATGACGATGTCTTCCACCTCAAGGGCGGCATCTTGAGATATCTGGAGAACGTGCCTTCCGATCAAAGCAAATGGAACGGCCAATGCTTTGTCTTCGATGAGCGCGTTTCGGTCGGCCACGAGCTGGAAGTTGGACCGCACACGTTGTGCCGCGCCTGCCGTCATCCGCTGTCGCCGGAAGATCTGCGCTCGAAACACTTCGTTGAAGGCGTCTCCTGCAGCCATTGCATCGACAAATTCTCATCCGAAGACCGCGCCCGGTTCGCCATGCGCCAACGCCAGGTGGAACTGGCGCACAAACGCGGCGAACGCCATATAGGCGACGGGCAATGGCCAATCGAGACCAAGTTCAACCTGGAAGATGAACCCTCCAGCTAGGTGACCTTGTTGCGCGCTCGATAGTGTGGCGTGTCCCAGCGACCGGTCGCCAAAATGTCGTGCAACAGCGCCACCGCCCGGCGCACCTCATCAGCCTCATTATAAAGGGGCGCAAAGCCAAAACGCAGATAGTCCGGCGCGCGCATGTCACCGATGACCCCCTCGGCGATCAACGCTTGCATCACCGGATATGCATTGGGGTGGTGCCAGGAAACATGGCTGCCCCGTTGATCAGACGCATAAGGCGTTGCCAGGCGCAGATCATACGCGTCGGCAAATGCCAGGATTTCATCGATGAATAGCTGCGTCAGCTCGCCCGACCGCCGCTCCAGATCAATCAGATTAACATCGTCAAACACATCCAGCGCCGCATCCAAGGCCTGTAAGGAAAGGATCGGTGGTGTCCCGACCGAAAAGCGGTCGATCCCTGCCGCCGGCCGAAACTCGGTTTCAAACGCAAACGGCGCCGCATGGCCAAACCAACCGGCCACATCAGGCATGGCGTTCTGATGCCGCGGTGCAACGAACAAAAAGCCTGGCGCGCCCGGCCCGCCATTGAGATATTTGTAGCCGCACCCAATGGCGAAATCGGCGTCAACGCCCGTCAAATCGACCGCAAAGGCACCGGCCGAATGCGCCAGGTCCCAGATCACCAGCGCGCCCACCTCATGCGCCTTTGCTGTGATCGCCGCCATATCATGCTTCCGGCCGGTCCGGTAATCGACCTGCGTCAGCATCACGACGCTGACACGCTCATTGATCGCATCGCTCACCGCTTCCGGGTCGACGATTGCCAGACGCGTTTCAGGCAAGCGATTGACCAACCCCTGCGCGACATAAAGGTCAGTCGGGAAATTACCGCTATCCGACAAGATCACGCCCTTATTGCCTTGGATCGCCAAAGCAGCGGCAAGCGCCTTGTACAAATTGACCGAAGTTGAATCGCCGGCCCGCACGCTGTTCTCAGGGGCTCCGATCAGCCGCGCGATACGGTTGCCGGTGCGTGCGGAAAGGCCAATCCAATCATCCTCATTCCAGGCGCGGATCAACCGTGTGCCCCACGCTTCATTGACGGTCGCCGAAACCACGGCCGGCACATGCGCTGGCAACGGCCCCAAGGAATTGCCGTCCAGATAGATCACATCATCGGGCAGCAGGAACTTGTCGCGGCGGTTCGGATCATTCATTGATAGGCTCCAAGAACTTCTGGGCCTACATGACATCACCCATCGTAAAGGCAAGTCCAACGGCAGATAGCAGCCCGCCTTCCCTGCAGCGCGCGGTCGGCGCGGCAAGCCTGCGCACCGCCAAAAATCAGGGGCGCACGCGCATCGCCGACCTTTATCAGAAGGCCAATGCTAAAATCCGCGTACCGCGCCAGCACCACGAGCATTTGGAAGCGGTACTGATCAATACCGCTGGCGGCATCACCGGCGGCGACCGGTTGGACTGGACCATTCAGGGGGATGAGGCGACCAAAACGCTGATTTCAACACAGGCCTGCGAGCGCATCTATCGGCGCGGGAGCGGCCCGGAACCGGCTTTCATCAACTCTCGGCTTACAGTCGCCGATAATGCGCATCTTTTATGGCTGCCGCAGGAAACCATCCTGTTTGACGGCGCAGCGCTGAAACGCACATTGATCGCGGATTTGGCCGCCCACGCCCGGCTAACGGCGCTCGAAACGATCGTGCTCGGGCGCGAAGCGATGGAGGAAACCATCGCGACACTCTCGCTGGAAGATCGCTGGGAAATCACATCGAACGGCGCCCTCGTCCACGCAGACAATGTGCGGATTGGGCCGTCCAACATCAACCAGCTTACAACACTGGCGCGCCTGAAAGACCACACCGTGTTCGGCACATTGGTGGATATCGCGCCGAACCGAGCACCGTTTGAGACCGACCAGCGCCTCGCGATGACCGCGCGCCTGCAAGGTTTGGCAGCGAGCGACCCCCTACTCCAGATCGGCGCCTCGATTTTTCCGCACAAGACAATCATTCGCTTTACCGCGCGTACCAGCTACCATCTGCGCGCAAGACTGCCAGACTTACTTAAGGAACTTGTGCCAGAATATGCGCTGCCCGCCGTTTGGCGGTTATAGGTCCCGGATCGGGCAAAACGCTCATCCGGAGCGAGACAAAGGGTTGCAGATGCGTGTGCTTTTGACCGGCGGTGCCGGCTACATCGGATCACACACTTGGCTGGCGCTGCGGGAGGCCGGTCACGAACCCGTGGTTCTGGACAATTTCGAAAACGCCTCACCCCAAGTCCTGAACCGGCTCGGCATGCTGTTCCAAACCGCGCCTATTTGCGTCGAAGGCGATGTGCGCGATGCCGAACTCGTTGAGCGAACGTTGCGGACCCATCAATGCGAGGCGGTG
>JBCCRB010000170.1:0-6190 GCA_039208465.1 Pseudomonadota bacterium | reverse complement strand
TATCCGGCGATGGAGGATTTTCAGCTCGATTTGATCATTGGCGAAGGACCAGCAGCGCGGTCAGTGAAAATCGATCTGGCCAAATTCACGTTGGTCGCGGCCACAACGCGCCTTGGTCTGTTGACCACGCCGCTCCGGGACCGGTTCGGGATACCCGTGCGCCTCAATTTTTATACCGTCGAAGAATTGGAAACTATCGTTACGCGCGGCGCCCGCATCATGGGGCTGGCGATGGCGACCGATGGCGCGCGTGAAGTGGCAGCGCGCGCGCGTGGCACGCCGCGCATTGCCGGGCGCCTATTGCGCCGTGTGCGGGATTTTGCCGATGTTGCCGGAGCGGAACGGGTCGATGCCAAGGTTGCGGACGCTGCGCTGACGCGCCTTGAAGTGGACGCAATCGGGCTTGATGAGTTGGATCGACGTTATTTGACGCAGATTGCGCGTAGCTTCGGAGGTGGACCGGTGGGCATTGAAACGATTGCGGCAGCTCTATCTGAACCGCGCGATGCGATCGAAGACATCATTGAACCCTATCTCATCCAGCAGGGCTTCATCCAACGCACGCCGCGGGGCAGGGTGCTCACGGCTCATGCATGGGGCCATTTGGGGTTGGCAGTGCCGGCCAATCTGGCTGCCACACAAGCGGGCCTTTTCGACGAGGATTAGTCGTGATCTCACGGCGTCGTTTCCTACAATTGCTCGGCGCTGGTGTTCTGGCGTCTGGCTATGGTGCTCTTCACGCGACGATCATGGAACCGATGTTCCTGCAGCGGGTGAAGCGGGATCGGCTCATCTTGCCGCGATGGCCTGACGGTCTGACACTGCGCATCGCCGCGCTGGCTGATTTACACGCCTGCGAACCCTGGATGAGCAATCGGCGGATCGAGCGCATCGTCGACCAGACGAACCAATTGGAGCCGGATCTGATCGTCCTGCTCGGCGACTACACCACGGGCATGAATTTCGTTTCGCGCATTACAAAGGCTGAAGAGTGGGCGCCTCTTCTCGGTCGTCTTTCAGCGCCACTGGGTGTTTATGCGATATTGGGCAATCATGATTGGTGGGAGGATGTGGCGGCGCAGCAGCGCGGGGATGGTCCCACCGAAGTGCAATTGGCACTGGATGCTAGCGGTATCCCTGTTTTGGAAAATGATGCCTTTCGCGTGGAAAAAGACGGCCATGCCTTCTGGCTTGCCGGGCTTGGTGATCAGCTCGCTCTCCTGCCTTATCAACGGTTCGGGCGTGATCGTTGGCGGGGCCGGGACGATTTGGCAGCAACGCTTGCGAAGATTGATGGGACCGACCCGATCATCCTGTTGGCGCATGAACCCGATGTTTTTCCGCGAGTGCCTGATCGCGTCTCGCTGACCCTTTCCGGGCATACGCATGGCGGTCAAATTCGCCTGATGGGTTGGTCACCGGTCGTGCCGTCGGCCTATCAGAACCGCTTTGCCTATGGCCATGTTGTTGAAAATGGACGGCATTTGCTGGTGTCGGGCGGCCTGGGCATGTCCAAACTGCCGGTCCGCTTCGGTATGCGCCCGGAAATCAACCTGATCGACATTGGCTAGGGTGCCGATCGGCCCTTCTCAATTGACCGGACCTGGCAAAATTTCGTCTATCAGTGTCGGGTTTAGTGGCTCACCTCCAAAACCCTGCATCAGGCCAAACGCTCCGCCAAACGACCAGACCGACCAGCTGAAGCCGTAGTCTTCGGCAATAGCGATGATGTCGCGCATGTACGCAACGCGCCATTGCGGATCGATTTCCAAATCGCTCTGCCATTCGCGACCAATCATACCGAATTCGCCGACGAAGATGGCTTCGCGGGCAATGCCCTTCGCATCGGCCCAACGTGCTGCGGTCTCAAACGGCTCGCGGATGTAGGCTTCCAGCTTTTCCGGCGTGGTACTGTCTGTCAGATTGCCCCTGACCATCCCGATGGCATGGCGGGCGGCTGTGCCGCTCGTGTTTTCCCTGATGTTCCTGATATTGCTGTTGATGATCGCATCGACCGACTGATTGGCTGCGGCATAGGGCGGGTAGGGGATGTCGCGCAGGTGCGCGGTCAGATCGCCGGTCCAGCGGGCGCCCTGATGGGTGATCGCAAACGGTTCATAGGTGTGGAACGTCCAGATCGTGTTGGGGTCAAATGCTGCCGGCTGCATTGCCGCCAAACCGTTTGCCGAGCCCCAGCAGGCGCCGGTGACGATCAGCGTCCGGTTTGGGTCCGCGCCGCGTGCCGCCGCAAACAAGCGTTCGGCGGCTTCTTGCCATTCGTCCTGCTCCTGCCGGTCGTTACAATCCAAGGAGGGCTCATTGATGATTTCAAGCGCCAATTTACCCGGATAATAGTGGCGCAGTTGACCGGCCAGGAAAGCCAGTGTCTTACGATAATTATCAAAGATGGTCTGATTGGCGAGGATGTCGTTGATCCCCGCAGCGTCCGATTCACGTCTGCTGATCGTGTGCAGGTCGGCGATTACTTTGAAGTCCAACGCGATAAGCCGGTCAATCGCTACCTTGATACCGGCCATGATCACGCCGCGCCGTTCAGGGTCGTCATTATACATTAGAAAGGCCGGTTCAATCGGCAGGCGGATCGTATCAATGCCAGCGCGGCGCAATTGGATCAGCTCGCCATCATCGACAAAATGCATCCACTCGGGGAAGCGGTTGTAGATCGACCGATCGCCCCATGTGTCGGTGGCGGGCCAGGTGACCCATTGATCCATCGATATGCCGCGCCCCGGTTGGAACGTCGGCTGTGCCGCTGCAGCAAGAGGTGCAATCATTGATAGCAGAATAACAAAGAACAGCCGGGAACTTGCATTCATTGATGTGATTTCCGATGGGTGAGGCGCAGGACTAACATGGATGGCGGATCAACATGGAAAGTAACGGCCAGCAGGGTAAACGCGCGCAGGTGGACGCCGCGCTCGACGGTTGGTTGGATGGGCAGGCGCATCACTACCGGTGCCGCATCTATTACGCTGACACAGATTTGTCTGGCGCGGTTTATCACGCGCGCTATCTTGAGATGCTGGAGCGTGGGCGGTCGGACTTGCTGAGACTTTCCGACATTCTGCACTCAAGGTTGGAGGCGCGGGACAACCCCATCTTCTGGGTGGTCCGGCATATGGCGATAGACTGGCTGCGCAGCGCCCGGATCGATGACGTGGTGGAGATTGCAACGCGCGTTGTGGAGGTCAGGAAAGCGCGCGTTTTCATGGGCCAGCGGATCACGCGGGGCGATGAAGTCCTTGTCGAGGCAACGGTCACTGCCGCGCTCGTCGATCCGAACGGAAAGCCGCAACGTATGCCGCGAGAGTGGATCGATATGTTTGCGGGCCGACAGGGATAGGCCGCGCATACATCCCGGCCGCGATTCCTAACGTGCCGTTAAGGATAATGAATTATGAACGTTCAACGGAAATTATGACGAATGGTTCAAAGTGGTTCATTTTGCCATGGTTTGACCGAAATTGCGGCTGAATAGCGCGAAAAGTCGCGGATGTGGATGTCACAACGGCGCGCACAATCGAAGGAAATGATGAAATGGAAACGCTTCCACTGGCTGCACCCGGTCATGACATGTCGATACTGGGCCTGTTCATGCAGGCCGGTTGGATTGTCAAAGCGGTCATGATCGGCCTTCTTTTGGCATCGATTTGGTCCTGGGGCATTATCATCGACAAAATGCTGTTGTTTGGCCGCTACCGGCGGCAACTGAACCGGTTCGAGGAAGCCTTCTGGTCGGGCCAATCGCTGGAAGAATTGTACCGGACGCTTTCGGACCGCACAGTCAATGGCATGGGCGCTGTGTTCGTGGCGGCGATGCGCGAATGGAAAAAATCGTTCGAGCGCGGCGCGCGCTCACCGATAGGATTGCAGAGCCGGATTGACCGGGCAATGGATGTCACACTTGCACGTGAGGCCGACCGGCTGGAATCGCGGCTAGGATTTCTGGCGTCGGTTGGCTCGGTGGCCGTTTATGTCGGCCTATTCGGGACCGTTATCGGGATCATGACGTCGTTCCAGGCAATCGCCGGATCGGAATCAACAAGCCTCGCCGTTGTCGCGCCGGGCATTGCCGAAGCGCTGCTTGCCACGGCTATCGGCCTTGTTGCAGCGATCCCAGCGCTGGTTGGTTACAATAAGTTGATGACCGATGCCGGCAAGATCAACGGTCAAATGGAAGCGTTTGCGGACGAATTTTCCTCGATCCTATCGCGGCAGATTGACGAGCGGTCTGGCGATGCGATGCCGCGTCAGGCGGCGGAGTAAGATCCATGGCGATTTCTTCTTCAAAGCGCGTTCGACGATCCGGTGGCCGCAGGGGACGCGGCGGCCGCGATGCTGCGTTGGTTTCCGAGATCAACGTCACACCCTTTGTGGACGTCATGTTGGTCCTGTTGATTGTGTTCATGGTTGCCGCACCGCTGCTGACGGTTGGTGTCCCGATTGATTTGCCGGAGAGTCGCGCCCAGCAATTAAATGCTGACACGCAGCCGATCACTATTTCCATCAACCAGGCCGGTGAGGTTTTCATCCAGGAAACGGCCATAGCGCTTGATGATGTTGTGCCGCGCCTGCAGGCAATTGCGCAAACCGGTTTTGATGAGCGCATTTTCATCCGCGGAGACCAGTCTGCGAACTACGGAACGATCATGGCGTTGATGGGCCGGATCAATGAGGCTGGCTATCGCAATATCGGTCTTGTCACCCTTCAGGAACAGGATGGCTAGTCGTCCATGCGGGCCGGCGTTTTTACATCAACTGTTGCCCATGCGCTGATCCTTGGTTGGGGGATCATCAGCTGGGGTGCGCCGGAAGCATTTGACGTGGAAGATGTCGAAGCGCTGCCAATTGATCTGGTATCGATTGAAGAGTTTACGCAAATTCAGGAAGGTTCGCAGGAGGCGCCGAAAGACGGACCAGCGGCGCCCGACCAAGTGATCAATCCAGAGCCTTTGCCGGACGCCGAAAACATCGGCGACAACGCCCGTGACCAGGCAACGCCGGAAACCGAAGAGCAGTTGGCCGCCGAGGTGGAAGAAGCTCGCCTGCCGGAACCGGTCGAGAATCCGACACCGGTGCCGACACCAGAACCTGAACCTGAGCCAACGCCACCGCAGGCCGAGGAACCCCCGGCAGCGCCTGCCACCGAAGTTGCGCCGGAGCCGCAGCCGCGTGCCGATGTAACGCCTGATCCAGTGGAAGAAGTGATTGAGACGGCAGAACCGGAGCCTGCGCCAAGCGATTTGCTCGCCGATCTGCCGGATAATTTGCCGGTCCCGGCTGAACGACCGGAGCGGCCGCCGTCGCAGACCGCGCAGACACCGCAGCGTGAAAACCGCGACGCGCAAGAAACGCAGCAGGCCCAGCAACAGCAGAACAATGAGGACGAGACCTCCGAGGAGATCGCCTCGCTGATCAACCGCGATCGTGGTTCAGGTGGCGGCGCCGCCTCATCAACCGACGAGGCCTCGCGCGGTGGTGAACGCACAACCGGTGGCACGACGCTGACCCAGAGCGAAATGGATTCCCTGCGTGGTCAGATCCAGGCGTGTTGGAGCCCGCCCGCTGGTGTTCTGGACGCGGCATCGCTGCGCGTGTCCGTGCGCTTTGCGCTCGATCAGGCCGGTCGTTTGGAGGGTCGTCCGCAGGTGACAACTTCGTCCGGTAACCGGCAAGCCGATGAAAGTGCGATCCGCGCTGTACAGCGCTGCAATATCCAGAATGACGGTTTCCAACTGCCCGCCGACAAATACGCCGCCTGGCGCGATGTTGTGGTCAATTTCGACCCAAGCGAGATGTTTTGATGTTGACACAATTGGCTGTAAGACAGGGCCGGCGGCTTCAAAAACCAACCCATGACAAGAATAAAGGCGCCCCTATGGTGGAACAACATTCCCTGTTGCAACGATTTCTGGCGCTGACGGTTGCGCTGCTTTTGTCGGTTCTGCCGGCGCGTGCCCTGGTGGAGATCGACATCAATCGCGGCACGGTTGAACCGCTTCCCCTGGCGGTTACAGATTTTATCTCCAATGATGATATTGGCGTGCGGATTTCGCAGGTTGTGACCGAAAATCTGCGCCGTTCTGGTATCTTTGCGCCGATCGACAGAAGCGCCTTTATTGAACAGATCACCAATACCGATGTCGCGCCGCGCTTTGAGGATTGGCGG
>JBCCRB010000169.1:0-6202 GCA_039208465.1 Pseudomonadota bacterium | reverse complement strand
CCCTATTGCTCGACGCTTTACGTATTCAATCCGGCGCTGAAGCCAACGGAAACCATTCCGCCCAATTGCCTGTTTGAAGCAACGGAAACGGCCTGATCGACAGATAGATGAAAGTCGGGATCATTGGGGGCGGCATCGCCGGTCTGACATGCGCGCTGGCGCTTTCCCGCCATGGCCATGAGGTTATCATTCATGAGCAGGCCCCTGTTCTGACGGAAGTCGGCGCGGGCATTCAACTCTCCCCCAATGCCATCAAGCCACTGGACCGGCTTGGCTTGTTGTCAGCAATCAATGGCGTGGCAAGTGCACCGCGCGCGATCGATATTTTTGACGGCCAAAGCGCGCACGCCATCGCCTCGGTGCCGCTCGCTGCAACCGCCGAGAAGCGCTACGGCGCGCCGTATTATGTGATCCATCGCGCTGACCTTCAAAACATCCTCGCGGATGCCTGTGCCCGCGTGCCGTCAATCCGCATCCAATTGGGATCAACGATTGGGCGCGTGCGCCAAGACGGCGATGGCGTTCACTTAGGCAACGAGCGTGTCGATCTGCTGGTTGCTGCCGATGGCGTGCATTCGAAGATCCGTGAACAGCATTTTGGGCAGCAAGCGGTTGCGTCCGGGCTTACGGCCTGGCGCACAACCATCGCGATGGATGACCGGCCGGACTTTTTCTCGGCATCGAAAACGAATTTGTGCCTCGCGCCAAACGCCCATCTGGTGACCTATCCAATCGCCGCCGGTAAAGAACTGAACTTGGTGGGCATCCTGCCCGACGGGATCGACCCGGCGGCGGGGTTTGGTTCCTGGTCACCGCGCATCAAGCCGGTATTTGACATGGCCGAATGGCTCGCCTGGCCACTGAAAGCGGTGCCGCCGTTGAAAAGCTGGACAAAGGGGCGCATCGTGCTGATCGGTGATGCGGCCCATGCCATGTTGCCGTTTGCGGCCCAAGGCGGAGCGGCGGCGATTGAGGATGGCTATTCCCTGGCAGAAGCGATCAGCGCGCCGGGCGCGGGCCTTGAGGCCTTGGCGCCGTGGCAAGAGGTGCGCAAGAAGCGTGTGGAGGCGATCGCCCGCTCGGCGCAAAAAAACCGACGTATCTACCACATGTCCGGCTTTGGCGCGGCTGCCCGTAATATGGTGATGAAAGCCATGGGGCCTGACCGACTGCTTGCGCGTCAGGACTGGATCTACGGACACTGATTGTATGCAGCGACAAGAAAAAGCCGCCAACCCTTGCGGGCAAGCGGCATGGTGCAAGTTGCAACTGCCTGTAAGCGGTCAGTGCAGAATTTGGCTCAGGAACAGTTTCGTGCGTTCATGCTGCGGATTATCGAAGAACTGATCCGGCTCGTTTTGCTCAACAATCTGGCCCTGGTCCATGAAGATCACGCGGTTGGCGACCTGGCGGGCAAAGCCCATTTCGTGCGTCACGCACAGCATGGTCATGCCTTCCTCGGCCAGCCCGACCATCGTGTCGAGCACTTCCTTGATCATTTCAGGGTCAAGCGCTGACGTCGGCTCATCAAACAGCATGATGCGCGGGTTCATGCACAGCGAGCGCGCGATCGCCACCCGCTGCTGCTGACCACCGGACAATTGGCCAGGATATTTCTGCGCCTGTTCCGGGATTTTAACACGCTCAAGGAAGTGCATGGCGCGCTCCTCGGCTTCCTTCTTTGGCATTTTGCGGACCCAGATCGGCGCCAGCGTGCAGTTTTCCAAAATGGTCAGATGCGGGAACAAATTGAAGTGTTGGAACACCATGCCGACTTCGCGTCGTACTTCGTCGATCTTCTTCAGATCGTTCGTCAGCTCAATCCCGTCAACGACGATACGGCCCTGCTGGTGCTCTTCAAGCCGGTTGATGCAGCGGATCATGGTGGATTTGCCCGAGCCCGACGGGCCTGCGATGACGATCCGCTCACCGCGCATCACCTTCAAATTGATGTCGCGCAGCACATGGAAGTCGCCATACCATTTATGCATCTCGTTGATCTCAACGGCCACGTCGGTGTCAGACACGGTCATTTTTGAGCGATCGACTTCGTTGTCGCTGCCGTTCGCGGCGGCACCGTTGGCTACAGCCGCAACCGCAGCCACAGGCGCTGCAGCCGCTGCCGCCTTCTTGGTTGCGCTCTTACCAGCTGATGGGACGCTGGTTTTGCTGGCAGCCTTTTTCGGCGCAGCGGTAGACTTGGCCGCGGTCTTTGGTTTGGCAGCAGCCTTTGGTTTAGCGGCAGCTTTTGGTTTTGCGGCCGTGGCCTTCTTTGCCGGTGCCGGTGCCGGTGCAGCGGCCTTTTTCTCCGCATCATAGGCTTTGCATTGGCCGACCCAATCGTCGCGCTCAATGCGACCCTTGAACTTCAGATGCTCATCGACCCAATCGATTTCGGGCTTTGTCCATTTGGCGATCTGCGCGTAGCGGTAAATGCCCAGCTCGTTGAGCACGCCTTCCAGTTTGGGCCCGACACCGGAGATCTTTTTCAGATCATCGGGCGCTTTGGGCTTGGCGACCTTTGGCGGGCGTTTGGTTTTTGTTGCTGTTGAAGTTGCTTGCTTTGCCATTGATTGCTCAAAGCTCCTAGGATTTGTGGCCGGTGTCGAGCCTGCGTTCCATGAACATGGAGTAGCGCGACATGGCATAACAGAAGAAGAAATAGACGATCGCGGCGAAGAAATAGCCGGTCAGCGATTGGACGGGTGACGCCCAGGTCGGATCGGTGAAGGACGACTGGATCTGACCCAAGAAGTCAAACAGGCCGATGATCAGCACCAGCGTGGTGTCCTTGAACAGGCCGATAAAGGTGTTGACGATACCGGGGATGACCAGCTTTAGCGCCTGGGGCAAAATGATCATGCGCATCATCTGACCCCAACCAAGACCTAGCGCCATCGCGCCCTCATATTGGCCTTTTGGCAGCGCCTGAAGGCCGCCGCGCACGACTTCTGCCATGTAGGCGGACGAGAACAGTGCAACACCGATCAAGGCCCGCAGCAATTTGTCGAAGGTGACGCCCTCCGGCAAGAAAAGCGGCAGCATGACCGACGACATGAACAGGACCGTGATCAAGGGCACGCCGCGCCAGAATTCGATGAAGACAACGCAGAAGAACTTTACGATCGGCATGTCGGACCGCCGACCCAGCGCCAACAGAATGCCAATGGGCAGCGATGCGGCGATACCGGTGACCGCGATCACCAGCGTAACCAACAGGCCGCCCCAAACCTCGGTCTCCACATGTGGCAGACCGAAATCGATGCTGAATATCGCCAGCACCAGTGCGATGGCAGCAAAGGTGACACCGGCTACTGTCATGCCGGGCCTCGGGTCAGAGCCCGATCCGCGCGCCAACATGAAGGCGATGGCCATAGCGATCACACCCAGAACAAGCGTCGGGATGATCAAGCCAAATGCCTCAAAGTGACCGCCGGTCAAAAGGATGAGCGCCGCGACCGGAAACACCAGCAGCATGAAAATCAGATTTTCGCGCTTGAAGGGTGCGTCGGGAATGAGCAGCGGGATCAAGCCGCCGAAGAACAATAGGCCCGTGATATTGACGCGCCATTGTTCCTCGTCGGGGTAACGACCATAGACAAATTGGTTTGCATACGCACCGACATAAGCCCAACAGGCGCCGAACCAGCCCTCCGGTTGCGTGCCGCCCTGAACTTCGGTCGCGCAGGCTGCACGATCAGACCCGGCAAACTGCGCGTTCAAGAACAGGAACTGCACGATCGGCGGAATGATTAGATACAGAACATAGGCGCATACCAGCGTCAAAATGGACTGGCCGACATTTGGAAACAGATTGGTGCGGATCCAGGCAACTGGACCGTGCGCGTTCACCGGCGCTGGCATTTCGGCGATGATCTCGCCGCGTACAAAGGCGCTGCCGGGCCCGACATCTTCCGGGCGTGCGGTGACGTGAGGATCATCCATCGGTTATCTCTCCACCAGCGCCACGCGGTTGTTGTACCAGTTCATAAACGCCGAGGTGAGCAGCGAGAACGTCAGATACGTCAACATCGTCATGGTTACAATTTCGACAGCTTGGCCGGTTTGGTTGAGCGCGGTGCCGGCAAACACGGAGGTAAGTTCCGGATAGGCAATCGCGACGGCAAGCGATGAGTTTTTCGTCAAATTCAGATATTGCGACGTCAGCGGCGGGATGATGATCCGCAGCGCTTGAGGAATAACGACAAGGCGCAAGTTCTGACCCTGACGCAGACCCAGCGCATGCGCCGCTTCCGTTTGTCCCTTGTAGACGCCAAGGATACCGGCCCGCACGATCTCGGCAATAAAGGCTGCCGTGTAGGTGGACAGTGCCACCAGCAGCGCAATGAATTCCGGAATGATTGTCATGCCGCCACTTGGGCGGAAGCCACCAGCTTCGGGAATATCCCAGCTCAGCGGGCTGCCCATGACAAGGAAGACCAACAGCGGCAAGCCGACAATCAGGCCAACGCCTGTCCAGAAAGCCGGGAATATCTGACCGGTCTCCATCTGCCGCTTGTGCGCCCAGCGTGAGACAAGAAATGCGGCAACAATACCGATGATAATGGCATAAAGCACAAATTCGGCGCCATCGCCCCATAGGGGTTTCGGCGCGAAATAGCCACGATTGTTTAATAGGCCCAGAAACCCGAAATCCATGCTGTCCCGGGGTTGCGGCAGCAGTCGCAGGACGCCGAAATACCAGATGAAGATCTGCAGCAGCAGCGGCAAATTGCGGAGAAACTCGACGTAAGCGGTCGCGAGGCGATTAACAATCCAGTTATTGGAAAGACGCGCGATGCCGACCAGAAAGCCTAAAACGGTGGCGAAGATGATCCCGAAAAATGCGATGACCAGCGTGTTGAGCACGCCAACGATAAAGACCCGCCCATAGGTCGATGTGCCCTGATCATATTCAATGAGTGATTGTGAAACGCTGAAGCCGGCTGCGTTGTCCAGAAAGCCAAATCCGGAGGCGACGCCTGCTGCTTGCAGATTGGCCTGCATATTGTTGATGCCCTGCCAGATCAGAAACACAACGGCGATGGCCAGCAATATCTGAAACGCATAAGCGCGGAAGGTTGGATTGTTTAGTAGCGCCACCTTGGGTGGTCCATCGGCTCCCGCCGAATTTGCCCCACCGGTGGGCGCATCTGTTACCGCCATCGACAGTCCC
Source organism: Pseudomonadota bacterium (assembly GCA_039208465.1). GTDB lineage: Bacteria > Pseudomonadota > Alphaproteobacteria > Rhizobiales > Rhizobiaceae > JBCBDX01. The sequence goes on along the minus strand of JBCCRB010000169.1, from coordinate 1,026 downwards.
CGTCTCGTGCGCGATCTACTCTACAGCAACAGTCATTCAAAAAAGCAGATGACACATTGCACGAAGCGAAAGGACCCGGCGATTGTGCGCCGGGTCCTGTTGAATTCACCTTAGCGAACTGGTGGTGCGTATTGCAGGCCACCTTGCGACCAAAGCGCGTTCACGCCGCGGGAAATTGCCAGCGGTGTGTCCGGGCCAACGTTACGGTCGAACATTTCGCCATAGTTGCCGACAGCAGCAATCGCGTTTGCCGCCCAATCGGCTTCCAGTCCAAGCTGAGCGCCGAACTCACCTTCGGTACCAAGCAGACGCTTGATGGCCGGGTTGTCGGACCCTTTCATCTCTTCAACGTTTGCCGAAGTGACGCCGAGTTCTTCAGCGTTCAGCGTTGCGTTGTGAACCCATTTGACGATGTTGAAGAACTGATCGTCACCTTGGCGTACAACCGGGCCAAGCGGCTCTTTGGAAATGATTTCCGGCAGAACTTTGTGCGCTGTCGGGTCTGTCAGCTTCAGGCGCTGCGCGTACAGGCCGGATTGGTCAGTTGTGTACACGTCACAACGGCCAGCGTCGTAAGCAGCGACAACTTCGTCGGCTTTTTCAAATGCGACCAGCTCATATTCCATGTTGTTGGCACGGAAATAATCAGCCACGTTCAACTCGGTTGTCGTGCCTGTGTTGGTGCAGATGGATGCGCCGGACAGTTCCAGTGCAGAGTTGATGTCCATGTCGGTGCGGATCATGAAACCCTGACCGTCATAGTAGTTTACGCCAGCAAAGTTCAGGCCAAGCTGGGTGTCGCGTGACATGGTCCATGTGGTGTTGCGCGACAGAATGTCGACTTCGCCGGACTGAAGCGCCGTAAAGCGCTCTTTCGCTGAAAGCGGGGTGAATTTGACCGCTTCCGCATCACCGAAGATTGCTGCTGCAATGCCCTTGCAGAGATCAACGTCCATGCCAGACCAGTTACCGTCAGCATCCGGGTTCGAAAAGCCCGGCAGACCTTGGCTCACGCCGCATTGGATG
>JBCCRB010000168.1:0-6229 GCA_039208465.1 Pseudomonadota bacterium | reverse complement strand
CGGGTTTGTGTTTACGCACACACCAAACGGATCGATTTTGCCACCCGCATCGACTGGTTTGAAACGCATACGCTGCTCAAGGCCGCCTTCCCTGTCGACATTCTTTCGCCGCGCGCGACCTTTGACATCCAATGGGGCAATGTGGAGCGCAACACGCACCGCAACTCTTCCTGGGATTTTGCCCGGTTTGAGAGCGTCGCGCAAAAATGGGCCGATTTGTCCGAAGGCAATTTCGGTGCCGCGCTGCTGAATAACTGCAAATATGGCTATGACATCCGCGATGATGTGATGCGGATCACGCTGGTCAAATCAGCGACCATGCCGAACCCACATGCGGATCAGGGCGAGCATCTGGTGACCTATGCGCTGATGCCGCACCGCGGAAACTGGCGCAATGGCGTGCAGGCTGCCGCCTATGACCTCAACGACCCGGTGATCATGCGTCGTCTTTCCGGCGGTGAAGGCGGAGAGGCCGAGATGTCTCTGGTGCGCGTCGACCAGCCCTATGCCGTGATCGAAACCATCAAGCAGGCCGAAGATGGCAACGGGATCATCGTGCGGCTTTATGAGTGTGAGCGCTCGCGCGGCACCGTTACGTTGCGTTTCGGGCAGGCGATGGCTGCCGTTAATGTGGTCAACATCTTGGAAGAAGATGGCGCGCAAAAGCAGTTGCTGGAAGACGGCCATGCCGTCACGATCTATCTCAAACCGTTTGAGATCGTCAGTTTGCGGTGCATCCCGGCTTGAGGCGTAAGCCATCGTGCTTACATGGTAGGCCAAAGGATGTGCCAGACATGACCGCCATTGCATTTGACAATTCCTATGCGCGCTTACCCGACCGCTTTTATGTGCGCCAACCCGCCGAGGCATCACCCGATCCGCGGCTGATCAAGCTGAATGAGCCTTTGGCCGAAGAATTAGGTCTTGACGTCAAATGGCTAAAATCGCCGGACGGGGTCGCCATGCTCGCAGGCAATGCGTTCCCGGATGGCGCCGCGCCGCTCGCGCAGGCCTATGCCGGGCACCAGTTTGGCAATTGGGTGCCGCAATTAGGCGACGGGCGCGCTCTGATGATCGGCGAAGTCATCGGCCGAAACGGCAAGCGCTATGATATTCAGCTGAAAGGCTCGGGCCGCACGCCCTTTTCACGGATGGGCGACGGGCGCGCCGCGCTTGGGCCGGCGATCCGCGAATATATCATGTCGGAAGCCATGCATGCACTCGGCGTGCCGACGACCCGTGCATTGGCTGTTTTGACCACCGGCGAGCAAGTGATGCGCGAAGGGCCGCAACCGGGTGGCATCGTGGTGCGTGTCGCCGCGAGCCACATTCGAGTGGGCACGTTTCAGTATTTTTACGCACGCGAAGATGCTGACGCGCTCCGCCTGCTCGTCGATCATAGTCTTGAACGGCATTATCCCGACCGGATCGGCCAAGGCGCTAAGGGACTGTTCGAAGCGGTCATCGACAGTCAGGCGAAACTGATCGCCCATTGGCTGCAGATCGGCTTCATTCATGGCGTCATGAATACCGACAATATGACGGTCAGCGGTGAGACGATCGATTATGGGCCTTGCGCGTTCCTCGACAATTATGACCCGGGCAAAGTGTTTTCCTCAATCGATCAATTTGGCCGCTATGCCTATGGCAACCAACCCAAGATCGGTCATTGGAACCTCGGCAATTTTGCGCAATCGCTGCTCCCCTTGTTTGACGATGATGAAGAAAAAGGTGTTGCGATCGCGCGTGACGCGCTGGAGACCTATGCCGACATTTTCGGGTCTGCTTATGAAGCGGGTTTGCGCGCCAAGATCGGTCTGGCCGACCAACAAAACGGCGACATGGCGCTGGCGCAGGACCTGTTGAAGGTCATGGCGGAGCAACGGGCTGACTTTACACGGACCTTCCGCGCACTCTCGTCTTTGAAGAATGCGGAGGATGGCGCAGACGCAGCGTTCAGATCGGAATTCGGCGATCCCGGTTCGGTCGAGATGTGGCTGCTGGCCTGGCGTCAGCGGCTAGCCAAGGACGGCTCAGACGAAGACACAAGGCAAAGCGCGATGAAGCGGGTCAATCCGATGATTATCGCCCGCAACCATCGGGTCGAAGAGGCGATCGCGGCAGCTTATGCCGGCGATTTCGCGGTCTTTGAAAAGCTCACACAAGCGCTTGAGGCACCGTTTGCCGATCGTGCGCCGGACGATCCCTATGCATTGGCGCCGCTGCCCGACGAGGTTGTGCAGGCGACATTTTGCGGGACCTGAGGCATCTTGCGTTTTTCACCTGCAACCCGCTAACTGAAACCGCGTTTGGGAGGGCGCTCACATGGATGCTGCGATCACGGGTTGGGCGCACACCAAGTTTGGCAGGCTTGATGGTGAGACCGTCGAAACGCTAATCGGCCGGATTGCCGAAGAGGCGCTTGACCATGCCGGGATCGGTGCCGACCAGGTCGATGCGGTGTTTGTTGGCACCTATAATGGCGGTTTCTCAAACCAGTCTTTTGTGTCGACGCTGGCCAATCTGCGGTTGAGCGCGCTGCGCCACAAACCGGCAACCCGCTACGAAAACGCCTGCGCGACTGGCAGTGCGGCAATCCATGGTGCGCTTGATGCGCTGGCCGCGAAACGGATCTCGACGGCCCTCGTGATCGGCGTTGAAAAGATGACGAGCCTGCCGACGGTCGAGGTTGGCGATGTTCTGTTGAAAGCGGCCTACCAGCCCGAGGAAAGCGACATTGAAGGGGGCTTTGCTGGTGTTTTTGGCCAGATCGCGGCAGCCTATTTCCAGCATCATGGTGATCAGAGCGACGCGCTTGCGCACATTGCCGCCAAGAACCACGCCAATGGCGCGCTCAATGAACTGGCGCATATTCGCAAGGAACTGGGTTTTGATTTCTGCGCGACCGTCAGTGACAAAAATCCCTTTGTCGCCGGGCCCCTGAAACGCACGGATTGTTCGCCCATCTCTGATGGTGCTGCGGCGCTGGTGATCAGTAATCTTGACGCGGCCTGGCATGCCGAACGTGCGATCGGGTTTCGCGCCGCGACCCATGTCAGCGATTACATGCCCTTGTCGCGGCGCTCCATGACCGAGTTGACGGGCGCGCGACTGGCCTGGCAGCAGGCGATGGAAACGGCCCGCTTGTCGCTGGATGATCTATCGTTCGTGGAGACGCATGACTGCTTCACGATCGCAGAGCTGATGGAATATGAGGCCATGGGCCTTGCTGCGCCCGGGCGCGGCGCAGACGTCGTGCGTGACGGGATCACCCATATCGATGGCAGTCTCCCGGTTAATCCTTCGGGCGGTTTGAAATCAAAGGGCCATCCGGTGGGCGCAACCGGGGTTTCCATGCATGTGTTGGCGGCGAAACAGCTTATCGGCGAACCCGCGGGCGCGCGGGTTGAGGCGCCGCAAACGGCTGGCATATTCAATATGGGCGGCACGGCGGTCGCCAATTATGTCAGCATTCTTGAGCGGCTGCGATGAGCAATCGGGACAATCTCCCTTTCGGTCGCCATAGCGACCGGGTGATGAATTTCGGCAGTTTTTTGACGCAGGCCGCGGCACGCCTGCCCGACCATCCCGCACTCATTCGCGGTGAAACCATGCGCACCTATGGCGAGATCAACCGACGTGCTGACGCTATCGCGCATGCGCTGATGAAAATGGGGATCGCCAAGGGCGACGCCGTGCTGATGCATAGCGCCAATGAGCTGGACATGGCCGAAGCCATGTATGGTGTTTTCAAGACGGGCGCGGTGCTGGTGCCGACCAATTTCCGGCTTGGCCCGGAAGACATCGCCAAAATGGGCCAGGCGTCCGGCGCGACAGCCTTTGTCGGTCATGCCCGGTTTGGCGAACATATCGAGGCCGTGCGCAAGGCCGGCTATGCCGCTGACCGCGAGATCATTATCGGCGAGACTTATGATGCGGTTGTCGCAGCACATGAAAACGACGGTCCGTTTCCAACCGCTACCGTCGACTACAATGATCCGTGCTGGTATTTTTTCACGTCGGGCACGACCGGTTTCCCCAAATGCGCGGTGCTAACGCATGGCCATATGGCGTTTGTGATCAACAATCACCAAGCCGATTTGATGCCGGGGCTTGATCACCGGGATCGGTCGTTGGTGATAGCGCCGCTGTCGCATGGCGCGGGCCTTCACTACTTTGTCCAGATCGCCAAAGGGGCGACCAATGTCTTCATGCCGGGCGACGGGCTTGATCCCGAAGAGGCGTTCCAGCTGATCGAAACCCATCGCGTGACGAACATGTTCACCGTGCCCACCATCATCAAACGGTTGGTGGATCATGAGGTCGTCGACCGATTTGATCACTCGTCGCTGCGCCATGTGATCTATGCCGGCGCGCCGATGTATCGCGAGGACCAGAAAAAGGCGCTCGCTAAACTAGGGCCATGCCTCGTCCAGTATTTCGGGATGGGTGAAGTGACCGGTGCCATTACCTGGTTGCCGGCTGATGAGCACACAAGCAACGACGCCCAAATGCGCATCGGCAGCTGTGGCTTCGCGCGGACCGGGATGGAAGTTGCAATCCTTGATGATGAAGGCGCTGCGCTTGGGCCGATGCAAACCGGCGATATCGCGACACGCGGTCCGGCAGTCTGTTCGGGTTATCTGAACAATGACGAAGCCAATGCGGAAGCCTTCCGCGATGGCTGGTTCGTGACCGGCGATGTCGGCCATCTCGATGAAGCCGGTTATCTCTACATAACGGGACGCCGGTCCGACATGTATATTTGCGGTGGCTCAAACGTCTATCCGCGCGAAGTGGAGGAGAAGATCCTCGAACATCCCGCCGTCGTGGAGATCGCCATTGTCGGCGTGCCCGATCGTGATTGGGGCGAGGTCGGTGCGGCGGCGATCGTCGTTTCCGATCCTTCGCAAGACATGGCAGCCTCGCTGGATGATTGGATCGAGACACATATCGCCAAATATAAGCGCCCTCGCCATCTGGTTTTCTGGGATGCGATCCCAAAGTCCGGCTACGGCAAGATCGAGAAGAAAACTGTGCGCGCCATGCTTAAAGAGGGCGCGTTGAGCCATTTGTTTGACGACGATGGCTAAGGCTGGTGGGCATCATATGGTCCATCCCGGACCGGTTCACCCCGATCGTATCGTTTGGGCGCGCGGTGCGTTGCGCCATGTTGAAGGAAAAAAGCCTGCCCCGGGTACGAGCCTGCGCGATGCTGTTGCCACCCTTGTCGCGCAAACCGGCCAAACGTCGGGCACCGGGCGCTTCGTCGGCTCGTTTTCCCGGTTTCGCTTTACCACCGGCGGACCAGCGCGCGATGGCCGAGCGGCCAATTACACTTTTATCCGCGATGTGAACGAACAGAGCGGCCCCGTGGATGTGCGCTTTACGGTCGGGCTTAACAGCGACGGCGAGTGCCATGTACACGCGCACGGCCAATTCCTGACAGTTTTGCCCGATGGCGAGGAAGGCGGGCATTTGTTTCCCGAGGATTGCATTATCGAGGATTTTGACCGGCTCAACATATCGCTCGTTGACGGGCTGCTGCTGCGGCAAAATCAGGATCTCGAAACGCTTCATTCGGTGTTCGATATTGAAGCCGGCGGCACGACCGGTGACGGCCTTTTTGTGCGTGTCCGCCCGAATGAGGATATGGTCGACGCTCTGTCACACTTGCTTCTCGAGCGCGACGCTCAGGCCGCCCGTTCGATCAACAGCATTGGCAGCCTAAACGAGCCAGTTTTCGTTTCAGCCGATGGTGTAGAGCGACCGGCCAACAGCATCGGGATGGAAATCATTTCCATGGATGTGACATGGGATCGCCAAGCCGAGGACTGCATCATTGCCTGTAGCGCGGTTGATGAGGCCGGCCATGTGCACAAGGGCAAGCTGGTGCCCGGTCTTGCACCGGTTTGCGTGACCGGCGAAATTTTGCTGGCTGTTACAGACTAGGCGTCCTGATCCTGCACAAACTGCCACAGATTTGTAGACCGGGCGCCTGACCGGCAATAGGCGAATACTGGCCCCTGCTGCTCCTCGAGCAACTGCCGCGTCAAGTCGACGTTTTCATAGCTCATCCCAGCCGGACTGACCGGAATGTTATAAAAAGCCAGGTCAGCAGCCTCGGCGGCTGCCTTGATCACTTCGGCTGGCGGTTGATCGGCAGCTTCCCCATCCGGACGGTTGCAGACAATGGCCTTGAAACCGGCAGCGGCCAGATCAGCCACCT
>JBCCRB010000167.1:0-6234 GCA_039208465.1 Pseudomonadota bacterium | reverse complement strand
CGCCTGTGCTGATGGCCTCGCTTTATATTTTCGCGCGCACTTTTGCGCCGGCGCGGTTTGCCTTGCTGACGAGTGTTTTTATCGCGATTGGCAATTTGGGCAATATTGGCAGCGCGGCACCGCTATCGCTGGCGGTTGAGACGTTTAGCTGGCGGCCGGTCGTGGCGAGCTTTGCGGTGATCACTGGATTGGTGGCGCTGTTCATCTTTTTGCTGGTGCGTGATCCCGAACGGCCGCAATCGGGTGCGGGCTCAAGCGGCCTGAAAGGCTATCTGACGCTGCTGGCCATTCCCGCTTTGTGGTTCATCTTCCCGGCGATGCTGGTCAATTACTCGGCCGCAGCCGGCATCCGCGGCCTGTGGGCCGGGCCGATGCTGATCGACCTGCACAGCGCGGACGCGTCATTGATTGGCTGGGTCACACTGGCGATGGCCATGGCGATGGCGATCGGCAGCCTGTTGTACGGACCGTTGGATACGTTCTTCAACACACGCAAATGGGTTGCGTTTACCGGCATGACGCTTGGCACCTGCGCGATGGTTTTTGTCGCGCTCAACCCGACCATGCCGGTTGCCATGTTGACGGTGGCGCTGGTGGTCATCGGGCTTACCGGCGTCGGCTATGGCGTGTTGATGGCGCATGCCAAAGCCTCATTTCCCGACGAGATGACGGGCCGCGGTGTTACGCTGTTGAACTTTTTCTCAATTGGCGGGACCGGTCTGATGCAGTTTTTGACCGGCCGGCTGGTGACGAACCTGGCAGAGGGAAACGATGCCGGCGCGACCTATGGCGGGCTGATGTGGTTTTACGCGACCGCCTTTGCCATTGCGCTCGCCATCTATCTGTTTTCGCGCGATGCGCGTCCTAAAGGCGGTTGACCCAATCAGCAATTTCGGTCGCCAGACGTTCGGTCGTGCTGGGCGAGATCGCATCGCCAGCGATCACATGGTGCTGGTTATCGTCTGAATCATCGACATTGATGATCTCGGTCGGGCCGGCCCATTTCGCTTCGATGTCACGCGTCATGGTGTGGTCGACCACCTGATCCATATCAGAAAAGACGAACAGGGCAGGTGCTGTGACGGCAAAATAGTTGGCGGCTTGGGCGCGCTTTACTGCTGCTGCCATCGGCAAGAGCGCGACGGTTGGATATTGATAGGTCCAGTTTTGCGCGTGCAATTCATTCCTTGGCTCAAAGCCGCGTTCGGCGCCGATGATGATTGGCAGTAATGTTTCGGCAAAGGGCGCTGTCAGGATCGGCGCGGTCGGGTTGTTGAGTTTGAAATTGGGTGAGATGAAAATGATTGCATCGATCCGCTCGGCCAATTGCGGATGCGTTGCCGCCAGCGCCGCCAGCGTGCCGCCGGTTGAGGCGGTGATCAGAACAACCTTGTCGCCGAGCTCTTCTGCAATGGCGACCGCCTCGGTGACATCATCAAACCAGTCTTGCACGCTTGGTTCGGCCATCGCGATGCCATCACGGCCATGACCGGCAAGGCGCGTCAAAAACAGATTGGCGCCAAGCTGTTCGGCGGCCAAATCGGGCAGGGGGCGTACCTCGCCCTTGGAGGCGGAAAAGCCGTGAATATAAACCAGTGCGACCGGCGTTCGGGCTTTCGATTGCGGGAACGCCCAGACGATTTCTTTGTGCGCGCTCTCGCGCAGATTGGCCGCCTGCGCTTCCTGGTCAGCGAGATACGCGTCCAGATCATCGCCAATTGCGCTTTCATCAAACAGGACGGCGGTAGACGCATCTTCACGCGGGCCAAAGACCCACAGCGCCACCAGACCCACGATCACGAGGAGGAGGATCGACATTATCGGACGCAGCCTGCCACGTTTGCGTTTTGCGGTCTTTTCATCAGCCATCGGTTCTTACTTCAGCGGATAGCGTGCAACGCCGAAGAGCGTAACACCAAACACCAGGGCAGGCACGACAGAAATGCAATAGCGCAGCGCGGTGACTGCCGTCTCCGATTGTTCGGGAAAGGTGCCATCGGTCGAAGGCACATAGCCGGCCGCTTGCAGGATCAGGCCGATGATAAAGGGGCCGAGCGCAATCCCGGTCTTCTGGAACGCTGTCCAATAGCCGTTGAACAAGCCTTCAACGGGCTGGTCGGTATAGCTTTGTGCATAGGTGATCGTGTCGGCGAGCATCGACCAGGGGAAGATCTGGTAGGCCGCATAGCCGATGCCGATGATGATCATCAAAAGGTAAGCGACGGGCATGGTGTTCTCGCTCATTGCGGCGATGGAGCAGGTGCCGATGATGAACAGGATGCCGCCGCTGATATAGGCCTGTTTTTTGCTGATCCGTTGGCCGATCCACAGCCATAGTGGCATGGCGGCGATGGTTGAGAGGACAAACAAGCCGTAGAGCACCGTCAGCAAGGCGTTGGGATCTTCGGCGCGGAAAATGTAGGCGCAGGCGAGGATTAAGCCGGCGGTGATCTGGGCCATCATGCCGACTTGGATCAGGTACAGGCTGGCGATCAGCATGAAGGGCTTGTTGCGTCGCACGATGGCCAACTGTTCGCCAAAGGAGACCGGCGGCTCCGGGTTTTCGTTGATCGATTTGACCTGCCTTGTGCCCCAGACGGTTAAGAGCGGGGGTAGGGCGATCACCGGGATCAGCGCCAGCGCCATCATGCGGTGGCCTTCAATGCCGCCACCGAACATGCCGACCAGTAGGGGCGCGCCGGCGCCGCCGATCAAAAGGCCGATGGAGCCGAAGCCCATGCGCCAGGCGGTCAGGTTTGAGCGCTCATGATAGTCCGGCGTCATTTCAGGCGTCATGGCGCCATAGGGCACGCCGACCATGGTGAAGGCCGTGAAGGTGAACATCATGGCGAGCACGAAATAGACGCCCTGCATGTTGGGTGAAGTGCCTTCAAAAGGGGCGGCGAACATGGCGGCAAAGCCGAGCGCCATGAAGATGGCGCCGATCATGATCCATGGCCGGCGGCGGCCCATTTTGGAGTTGGTGGCATCCGACCAGCGGCCAATCAGCGGGTCGGTGATGACGTCCCAGATTTTCGCGACCATTAATAGCGCGCCGGCAATGCCGGGTTGGACGCCGAGGACCGTTGTCAGATAGGCAAAGGTGATCAGGACGGAGGAGACGACCAGAATGTTCACGCCGAGGTCCGAAAAACCATACAGCATGCGGGTCGATTGCGGGAGAACATAGCCAGTGCCGGGCGCGGAAATCGCGCTTGCGTCGACGGTTGCCATATTTGTGTCCCTCCCAAGATTTTGACGGATGCGTAAACGTCGATTGCACTCTTGTCCATTGTTACGCACTTGACACCCAAGGCGGGGTCATTTCACTTGGCCCCACAGGAGGTCCGTCATGGCAGGTTTTTTCTCAAAATTGTTCGGTGGCGGCGGTGCTTCGGCCGACGCGGTGCCGGAAACTGCCGACGAGACCTACAAGGAGGTGGAGATCCGCGCGATGCCGCAGCCCGACGGCGGGCAATGGCGGGTCGGCGGGCGGTTGACCAAGACGGTTGACGGGGTGGAAATCACCCGCACTTTCCTGCGCGCCGACATTATGAACAGCCGCGAAGAGGCCGCGATTGCCTCTATCAACAAGGCCAAGCTAATCATCGATCAAAACGGCGCCATGCTGTGGAAGGGCGATGATATGGACCGACCGGTTTAGGGGCTTGGGCTCGTAAGAATAGGGCGAAAGATGCCTCGTGTTCTGCGCGCTTCAAGCCATCTTGGCGCCATCGCGCTGCTGACCATTTTGACCCAACTTGGCGGCTTAGCATGGTTGTGCGCGCTTGCTTTCAAGCGTTTCCGGATCGCACTTTTCATCGTTTTCTACGTGGGGTTCTCGCTCGCCGCGACGCAGGCTTCCCCCATTTCAGGGCGTGTTCCGCTGGACTGTTCGTTCAGCGGATCGCTGCAAATGCGCGGGTTTATTTTTTGCGCGCTAAACCGTCACTATGTGGTCCCCGAGTTGAAGGCCGCGATGGAGGATGTTGCCGAGGCCGTTGAAGCCGAACATCCTGGAACTATTACGCAGCTTCTGGATGCCAGTTTTCCGTTTTTGGATGGATTCCCCATGCTTCCCCATCTCTCCCATGATGACGGACAGAAGATCGATCTTGCCTTCTACTACACACGCAATGGCGCATATGATGCCGGTGGAACACCTTCACCGATCGGTTTCTTTGCTTTTGAAGACGGGCCTACCGATTGCCCGAAAAGCTGGCTGACGTTGCGCTGGGACCTGGCTTGGTTGCAACCGTTTTGGCCTGACATGGAACTTGATATTGAGCGGACCGCCACGCTCGTTGAAGCGCTTGCGGACGATCCACGAATTGGGAAAATCTTGCTTGAGCCCCACTTGAAGGCTTCCATGGGAATTGAAAGCGACAAGGTGCGGTTTCAAGGGTGCCGTGCGGCTCGCCATGATGACCACATTCACGTTCAATTGTAGTTGACCAGCGATGTGTCAGTCTGCTTGCACACGGCAAAATGCTGGCGCATAAGCGCCGCGCCATGGCTGATTATCTATCGCTCGACAGACTGACCCCCGTTCCACCTGGTAAACCCATCATCGGGAAGGCGGCACCGCCCGGGTCAAAATCGATCACCAACCGCGTCTTGATGTTGGCGGCATTGGCGGAAGGCACCAGCCGGATCAGTGGCGCTCTCAAATCGGACGACACCAAACATATGGCCAATGCGCTTGGTGCGATGGGCGTGTCGGTCGAGGCGCCCGATGCAACCAGTTTCGTGGTGCATGGGACCGGCAAATTGCGCGCGCCGGAAGCGCCGCTGTTTCTGGGCAATGCGGGCACCGCGACACGGTTTCTCACGGCAGCCGTGTTGGGGGTTGAGGGCCAAGTGATCGTCGATGGCGATGAGCATATGCGCAAACGCCCGATTTTGCCGCTTGTTCAAGCCCTTAAGAGCGCAGGCGCAGAAATTGAATCACCCACGGGCTGTCCGCCGGTGACGGTGAACGGGTCCGGTCGCTTTCCGGCCGGCAAAATTGAGATCGATGGCGGGCTTTCCTCGCAATATGTGTCCGCGCTGTTGATGGCGGCACCGCTTGCCAATGCGGCGGTGGATATTGTGCTGACCGGTGATGAGATCGGTGCGCGCGGCTATATCGATTTGACGCTCGCGGCGATGGCCGCATTCTGCAGCCTTTTTGAAGAAAAATCACCGACCCATTGGCGGGTGTTTCCGGCGAAATATCAAGCGACCGACTATCAGGTCGAACCGGATGCGTCGGCGGCAACTTATCTCTGGGCGGCTGAACGGCTGACCGGCGGGTCGATCGACATCGGGACAAAGGCCGATGCGTTTACGCAACCAGACGCGAAAGCCTATGACTTTATCGCTCATTGGCCGCATATGCCGGCGCAAATCAATGGCAGCCAGATGCAGGATGCCGTGCCGACGCTCGCGGTCATGGCGGCCTATAATGCAACGCCGGTGCGTTTTGTCGGCATTGAAAATCTGCGCGTCAAAGAGTGCGACCGCACGGCCGCGCTCGCGCAGGGGTTGAACCGGATCAAGCCTGGCCTGGCGACGGAAGAAGGCGATGATCTGATTGTCCATAGCGATCCGGCGCTGAAAGGCGCGCAGGTGGAGGCGCAGATCGACACATTTGCCGATCACCGTATCGCCATGTGTTTTGCCCTTGCGGGCCTGATGACGCATGGCGTGACGATCCTTGATCCGGGCTGCGTTGCCAAGACATTTCCGACCTATTGGGATGTGCTGACGGGGCTCGATGTTAAGCTGGAAATCTGACACGATTTGTCGTGCTTTTTAGTCGAATTTAACAAACCGTTTCGAATTTCGGCCGTATGACAGAGGCATTCACGTTTCTGCCAAATTGAAAGTGTTCGACATGTATCTCGTTTCGAGACTTCTTCGCCCGTTCACGCTTGCCTCGCTTGCCGTTTTGACCGTGCCGACTTTTGCCGCCGCGGACGGTATTTCGTTCGGCGCTGGCGGCTTTGCGATGATCGCGCCGGCCTATGAGGGATCGGATGAGTACCGCGTGCGTGGCATCCCTGTCGTGTTTCCCGTTTTCGGTGATGGCAGCGCGGAACGTTCGCGGATCAATGTGCGCGGCCTCGATGATGTGCGCCTTTCGGTTTTGCGCCGCGGCGGGTTCGATATCGGGCCGATCGTCGGCTATTCGTTTGGCCGCGACGAAGATCTGTCCGACAAGTTGGACGGTCTGGGCGATGTCGATGGCGG
>JBCCRB010000166.1:0-6237 GCA_039208465.1 Pseudomonadota bacterium | reverse complement strand
TTGCGGGTGATGTCGCCATCAGCGGAGGTGCAGGGCCACTCGCCGGATCAGAAGAAGACGCTTGGCGGGAAACGCGATGTGACGATCAGCGCGATGCGGCCCGTGGGCAATTATGCCGTGCGCATCGTCTTTTCCGACGGGCATGAGAGCGGGATTTTTTCGTGGCGCTATTTGCGTGAACTTGATGAAAACCGCGAAACGCTGTGGGCTGATCACCTGGCGGAACTACAACGTTTAGGCCTTGAGCGGTAGTTTTTCTTAACTCAACGCTTTGATTAGTTATTAAATCCTATTGTGCGAAACCAATACTGTAATTGGGGCAAGTACATGAAGTATCGAACACTCAAAAACTTCTTCCAATCAAGTAAAGGTAACTTCGCGGTGATGACCGCCCTGCTGTCTGTTCCGGTGTTGGCCGGTGCCATTATGATGGTGGAGTACAGCAATCTGTCCGACAATCACGCGCGGTTGCAAAATGCGGTCGACGCCGCAGCGCTTTATGCTGGCAAGCATGCGATGGAAACGGGAAACCTTCCAAATGCCGGAGACGTGAAAGCTTTCCTCGCTGAAAATTTTGATGGTCATATAGGCTCGGTGAGCATTGCAGGGGACGGTTCCGATGACACGAACTACAGTGTCGAAGCCACGTCCATCGCGCCTCGCCATTTCCTGGGCAGTGTCCCGATCGCGGCGTATACTCAGAAGGCAAAGGCGTTTGTGCCCAAAACCGATCTATCCAATGTCGCTGTTGCCCTTGTGTTGGATAATACGACATCCATGGATCACGACGAGAAGATCGAGACACTGCGCCGAGAAGCGACCGAGTTCATTGACGAGATCGAGAAAAGTGCCAACGATCCAAGCACCGTCAGGGTTGCTCTCGTTCCGTTTCATCGGCTCGTCAATGTCGGTACGACGCATCGCAACGCGCCTTGGTTAAACTTGGAATCGGAGGATGTGGATGACTGGGAAGGTTGTGTTGGGTTGCGCCGGTTCGATTACACCTACGAGCATGAATACAAGTTCGTTGGCGGCGTAAACGCTAAGTTCAAGGCACTGTTGGATACCGAGTGCACCGAGCCGATTACGCCGCTGACAAACGATTGGGACCTTTTGAGGGACAATATCAGCGAGTTGGATACGGTTTACGGGACATTTGTGGCCGTTGGTGTCATGTGGGGTCTCAGTGTCCTCAGCCCAAGCGTCCCGTTTACAGAAGTGACCGCGCTGGATGACCCCACCCGCGTCATGATCGTTATGGCCGATGGCGACAATTCGAAATCGCTCAGCAAAGACAAGGAAGATCAAGATAATGATGGTAGTGGAACCAAGGGTGATGAGCAGTCGGAAGATGCTTGTGATTCAGCAAAAGCAGAAGGCGTCACCATTTATTCGATCGCGTTTGGCAAATCCATTTCCGACGACGGAAAGGCCTTGCTGCAGTATTGTGCCAGCGACATTACGAACTATTTCGTCGCAGCGGATTCTGACGGGCTGAAGGATGCGTTCAAAAAGATCGGTCGAAAAATCACCCGTTTCCGGCTGACCGGTTAGTCTCGGCCAACTTACCGACAGCTACAGTACCAACTCTTAGCTTGGCCGCCCGTGCGGCCATTTTTTTTGGCCACGCATGACCGCCCGCACGTGTCGCGCGACGTTTGTTCGCCAACGGTCAATTAGCGGTCCGATTTGGGACGGGTATCCGCGACTGGATAATCTTTCTTAACCAAACGGTTAGACCGGTTCTTAATGGGTCGCGTGCGATGCCTGCAACCATAACGGGCGGCACATTATGAATTCAACGATCAAAAACTTTCGCAAGTCGCGCAAAGGTAATTTTGCGGTCATGACGGCCCTGTTGTCCATTCCGGTTCTCGGCGGTGTTGTGATGGCGGTGGAGTACAGCAATCTGAGCGACAACCAGTCGCGGTTGCAGCATGCTGTTGATGCGGCGGCGCTCTATGTTGGCAAATACACGCTGGAACATGGCGAGTTGCCGAGTGCGCCGAATGTGCGGGCGTTCGTGCGCGACAATTTCGATGGCGATATCAGCTCGGTTCGGATTACCGGTCGCGGCGCTAAAAGCAGCAATTATAGCGTGGTCGCAACGTCCAAGGCGCCGCAGTATTTCTTCGGCAATGTTGCGCCCGGTGCCTACAACCAGACCGCCGAAGCGATGGTGCCGAAAGCCGGGCTTTCCAGCATGGCTGTTGCGTTGGTTCTCGATACGACGGGCTCCATGGGCAATGACGGCAAGATCACCGCGATGCGCCAACGCGCGGTTGAATTTATCGACGACATGGCTGAAGCGGCGACCAATACCGAGGAAATCAAGGTCGGTATCGTACCTTTTGACCATCATGTGAATGTGGGGATGTCGAACCGCAATGCGTCCTGGATGGATGTTGCGGCGGACGGATCGAAGGTCTGGAACGGCTGTGTCGGGTCGCGATCGGCACCCTATACGTATCGGGACACAGCGCCGAATGCGCGTTTTACCGGCCTGATGGGTGTGAGCTGTTCCAATGCAATTACGCCGCTGACGGATGATTGGGATAGTCTGAAGACCGACATCAACGCGTTGCAGGCGCGCGGTTGGACCTATGCCGCGCCTGGCGTGATGTGGGGTCTTCGTGTGCTGAGCCCGGCAAAACCCTTCGATGAAGGCGCTGATTTGGATAAGCCGGCGCGGATCATGGTTGTCATGGCCGATGGCGATAACACCCGCTCGCACAGCCTTGCCAGCAACAATGCGGCCAATTTGAGCTATGATGGCGTTGAAGGCGATGTGAACACGCTGGCAGCGTGTGATGCCGCAAAGGCAGAAGGCGTTACAGTTTACACCATTGCTTTCGGGACAACGATATCCGCGCGCGGACAAAGCGTGTTGCGTGATTGTGCCAGCGAGGCGGCCAACTATTTCACCGCTGAAAACTCGGCCGGCCTGAAAAAAGCCTTTGACCAGATTGCTTCCGAGCTGACCCGTTTGCGCTTGACCGGCTAAGCCTGGTCAAGATGGGCCGCCACATCAGCGGTGCCAATCTGCGTAAATGAGCTGATGATCGTATCGGGCTCGAAAACGCGCACATGCTCGGGGGTATAGCCGAAATCCACCGCGATGACGGGTATGCTGGCGGCTTTTGCGGCCAGAATATCGTTCTTGCTGTCGCCGAACATGATGGCTCGCGCGGGATCACCGCCGGCATCACGGATGGTTTGCTCAATATGGCGTGGATCGGGCTTTTTGAACGTGTAGCTGTCGCCACCGGCGACATAGGCAAACAGGTGATCTATCCGCAGTTTTTGCAGCAGATCATCGGCGAGGAGTTTTATCTTGTTGGTGCAGACCGTGCATATCCAGCCCTGTTCATTCAGGCTCTCGACCAGCTCAAGCACGCCGTCATAAGCTTTTGATTGACCGGGCATGGATTGACGATAAGTGTCGATGAATACGGGGATCAGCCGATCTATCTGGTCTTCTTCGATGGTTTGGCCGAATTTTTCGTAAGCGGCGCGGATCATGGCACGCCCGCCTTGGCCCACCAGATGATTGAGATCGGCGCGATTGACCGTGCCCAACCCGTCGACGGTCAAGACGACGTTGACGGCATCGACAAGATCAGGGGCGGTATCGATAAGTGTGCCATCGAGGTCAAATACGGCGGTAGCGGGTGCAGTCACGAGAATATTCCGGCATTGGAGCTTGGCAGGACGGTAATGGGTGCTTAATGAGCGTCTCGGTGTAATGCAACGTGCCGGGTAACGGATCGGACGATAATGGATCAGGACGAGTTGAAGCGTGCCGTGGGCCGCGCTGCTTTGGACCATGTAAAAGACGGTATGCGCCTTGGCATCGGCACCGGCTCGACAGCCGAAGCGTTTGTTCATCATTTAGCGGAGGCTGTGGGTGAGGGGCTTTCGGTCGTCGGCGTACCAACCTCTGAGCGCACAGCGGGTTTGTGCATGGAGTTAGGTGTGCCCTTATCGACGCTTGATGAAACGCCAGAATTAGACCTGACGATCGATGGGGCCGACGAAGTTGATCCCGCGCTCAATTTGATCAAGGGCGGCGGCGGGGCGCTGCTGCGCGAAAAAATCGTTGCAACGGCTTCAGCGCAAATGCTGGTCATCGCCGACAAATCCAAACTGGTCGATGATTTGGGTGCTTTTCCTTTGCCGATCGAGGTCAATCCGTTCGGCTTTGAAGCGACACGCAAGGCGGTGGCGCGGGTTTGTGCAGCCCATGGGGGCGTGGAAAAACTGGTTATGCGCGGTGATCGTGATGACGAACCCTTTATGACCGATGGCGGCCATTTCATCCTTGATGCCTCGTTCGGACATATTTCTGATCCAAAAGCGTTGGAAAGCGCACTGCTACGTGTCGCGGGGGTTGTGCAAACAGGCCTGTTTATCGGGATCGCCGCTAAGGCGTTGATCGCGACACCGCAGGGCATAGAGACAATTAAAGCGCCGGCTGCGGCGTAAGGAACACGGGATATACCAATCATGTTACGCATCGTATTCTTTTCAATCTGGCTTCTGGCGATGGGCCTTCCGGCGCAAGCGCAGGACATTTCCGAGACCCATTTGAACGCGGCCTACCGCGCGATTTCCGCATTGGGGGCAACGGATCGTTTCGATGCGATCCTGCCGACCGTCGCTGAGCGTATCAAAGCCCAGCTGATTGCCAACAATCCGGACGTGGAAGCGGAAATTCTGACCACGGTCGAGGACGTGGCGTTGAGCATGGTGGCCCGCCGTGGCGATTTGGAGCGCGAGTCGGCGCTTGCCTATGCCAACGCGTTTGCTGAAGCTGATCTCGTCGCGATTGCTGATTTTTATGAGTCCGAGGCCGGTATGGCCCTGCTCGAAAATGGTCGGATCGTCACGCGCGAGCTTGCCCAATTGTCAACCATTTGGAGCCGCGGCATTCAACGCGATCTGTTGCGGGCTGTTTCCGACCAGTTGAACGCACAGGGTTTGCGGGAAGGCGGTCTGGACGTGACTGGCGCTGCCGAAAGCGCTGCCGAGGGCAGCGAAGACGTGACAGCGACCGAGTAAACCCGGAAAGGGCAAAGGGCGGGAAACGCACCATGGCAAAATATGACTATGATTTCTTCGTCATCGGTGGCGGCTCCGGTGGCGTGCGCGCGGCGCGGCGGGCCGGCAATCTGGGGGTCAAGGTCGGCCTTGCCGAGGAGTTCCGCATGGGCGGCACCTGCGTCATCCGCGGCTGTGTGCCCAAAAAACTGCTGGTCTATGCGTCGCAATATAGCGAGCATTTTGAAGATGCGGCCGGTTACGGATGGAGCGTTGGCGAGACGAGCTTTGACTGGCCGACCCTGATTGCCAACAAGGACCGCGAGATTGACCGGCTTGAAGGGCTTTACCGAAAGGGGCTTGCGTCGAGCAATGTGGAAATCTTGGATAGCCGTGCCGTTTTACGCGGCAAGCATGAGATCTATCTAACACAGCTTGATCGCACGGTGACCGCCGACAAAATCCTGATTGCGGTAGGTGGGACGCCTAATCCGCATGAGGCGCTACCGGGCCACGAATATTGCATCACCTCGAACGAAGCGTTTCATCTGGCCACGTTGCCGAAATCCATCGTGATCGCCGGCGGCGGGTATATTGCCGTCGAGTTTGCCAACATTTTTCATGGGATGGGCGTGGACACGACGCTGCTTTATCGTGGCATGAAGATCCTCGGCGGGTTTGACGAGGATCTGCGCGACCATCTTCAACAGACGATGATCGACAAGGGCATCAAGATTATCTTGCATCAGGTCTTTGAAAAGATCGAACGGGATGGGGAAGGCGGGTTGCGCGCCGACCTGTCCGGTGGCGATGTTTTGAACGTTGAGCAGGTGATGCTGGCGTTGGGGCGCAAGCCGAACACCGCCAATCTTGGTCTTGAAGCCGCTGGCGTTGAGACCGATCACAAGGGCTGTGTGCTGGTCGACGCCTATTCGAAAACTAACGTCGACAACATCTATGCGGTCGGCGACGTGACCGATCGGCTGCAACTAACGCCGGTTGCGATCCATGAGAGCATGTGCCTGGTGCAGACGCTGTTCAACAATAATCCGACCAAGCCGGATCATGACACGGTGGCAACCGCGGTCTTTTCGCAGCCTGAGATTGGTACGGTTGGTTTGACGGAGGCTCAGGCCGCCGACCGTTTTGCCGAATTGGAAGTCTACAAAACCGTTTTTCGCCCCATGCACAATATCC
>JBCCRB010000165.1:0-6305 GCA_039208465.1 Pseudomonadota bacterium | reverse complement strand
GGCCTCCATATTGAGGCAGCGACGATCGAAGAGTTCGAAGAAATCATGCACGATGTTGCAATTGAGCTGATTGTCCAAAATCACCTCAGTGCCGCAGATATCGCATCGAAATCGATCAAAGAATTGGTGCCGGCGATTTTCTGGCAAAGGCCAGGCGCCGATAAGATTGCTGTTGTATGATCTGTAATGCCTTCTCCGCTTTACCGCGCCGTTTGTGCTGAACTGAAAAAACTTGGATACATCAAAACCAAGGGCGGTAAGGGATCACATGAGAAGTGGCAGTGCCAAGATACCGGCCGCACAACAATTGTACCCTCCAGTATGAAAAGCCGGCATACCGCCAACGCCATCTTGAAGGCGTGTGGTTCGAGGAAAAAGGTATAGCTGGCCGGCTGTAGAGCCAGGCCTCCAACCGTTTTTTTGCACATCACGCTGTGAATTTGATCCGCCACGCACTGTTGTCTAACTTGCGTCCGTCCGTCATCCTCCCGTAAAGCGCTGGTCAGGGAAATGGACGATAATCATGACCATAGAATTTGAAGCATTGCGCCGCGCCATGGTGGACAGTCAGGTCCGCACGACCGACGTCACCGACCTGCCGTTGTTGGAAGCGATGCTGGATGTGCCGCGCGAATTGTTTGTGCCGGAACGCCAAAAGCCTTTTGCCTATACCGATCGCGATATTTTGCTGGATGGCGACGGTGAAGGCACACCGCGCTATTTGATGCAGGCATCGCCGTTTGCCAAAATGGTGCAGCTGGCCGAGATCACCGGCGATGATGTGATCCTCGATATTGGCTGTGGCCTTGGCTATTCGGCGGCCATTCTTTCCCGGCTTGGCGCCGCGGTGATCGCGCTTGAAAGTGACACCAATCTGGCGGACCGGGCTTCGGAAAAGCTGATTGAGCACGGGTTTGACAGTGTAGCCGTTGTGTCAGGGCCGCTTGACGCCGGCTATGCCGATGAAGGGCCTTATGACGTGATCATGATGAATGGCAGCGTCGACGTGCTTCCGGCAGCGCTGCTTGATCAGCTCAAGCCCGGTGGCCGGCTGGTGGTCGTCGAAGGCGATGGTCTGGATGCGGTCGCGCGGCTCTATTTGCGCGATGAGCAGGGAATCGTTTCAGATCGGCGTGCGTTCAACGCGTCGGTAAAACCATTGCCCGGCTTTGAACGGGCGGCCGAATTCGAGTTTTGAACAGAAACACGTTGCAAAATGGTCACGGCGCCGACGAAACGCTGTAACGCGATTTAACTTGTTTGATTAACGTCACGCACCATACTAATCGGTAAATTCAAACAGTTGTTAAGGTGGGTTTTATGAAGCGGCGAATTCTGGCAGTGGTCCTGGCAACGGTGACAGCCACAACTCTTGCGCATCCCGCCTTTGCTGCCGACACTATTTATGGGGCGTTGGCAAAAGCGTATGAGAACAACTCGTCGCTGAATTCTGCCCGCGCTGGCGTCCGGGTCGCCAATGAAGGTGTGCCGCTGGCCAAATCAGGTTACCGCCCGCGCGTGACCGGCACCGCCGGGATTGTGAACAGCTCCAACACGGCGCAATTTGGCGGTCGCGGTGTGAACACGGTCTCCTTCGGTATCGAAATTCAGCAATCGATCTTCGATGGCTTCCAGACGCGCAACAATGTGCAGTCAGCCGAGGCTGGTGTGCGTGCCGAGCGGGCCAATTTGCGCAACACGGAGCAAAACGTCCTGTTTGACGCAGCGCAAGCCTATATGGACGTGCTGCAGAATCGCCAGATCACCAATTTGCGGGCGCAGAATTTGGAGTTTCTGCGCGAGCAGCTCCGGGCGGCAAGGGCGCGTTTTGAAGTGGGTGAGGGCACGCGGACCGATGTTGCTCAGGCCGAAGCAAGCCTTGCCGGTGCGCAGGCGCAGCTGACATTGGCCCGCGCCAACACGCAAACCGCCGAAGCCAGCTTTCGCGCACTGACCGGCTCAAATCCGGGCGCTTTGAAGGGCGCGCAACCGCTGTCGAAGCTAATACCGAATTCTCTGGACAGTGCATTTGTGACGGCGGCGTCAAACCATCCGGCGATTGCAACGCGCGATGCGCTGGTCGATTCGCAGCTTTTCGGTGTGAAAGCCGCAGAAGGTGCGTTCCTGCCATCGGTCGGCCTTTCGGCCAGCGTTGAAGGGACCCGCTCCAACCTTGGCGGCGGCGCGACCGGCAACAGCGCGTCGCAGAACACGCGGGCTCAAATCGGTGTCTCGCTCTCCGTGCCGATCTATCAGGGTGGCCAAGCCAGTGCCACGGTGCGCCAGGAAAAAGAGCGCCTTGGGCAAGCTCGCATTGATGGCGATGTGGCGCGCGATGATGTGCGCCAGGCGGTCACATCGGCATGGTCACAATTGGAAGCCTCACGCGCGTCGCTGCGTGCCAACACGGAAGGTGTTCGTGCCTCGCGTCTGGCGCTGAACGGCGTGATTGAAGAGCGCGATGTCGGGCAGCGCACGACGCTTGATGTGTTGAACGCACAGGCGACGCTGATCGACCAGCAGGTCGCCTTGGTTGAAGCGGAGCGCAATCTGGTTGTCTCTTCTTATGCGCTGGCCTCCGCGGTCGGCAAATTGTCGGCGCGTAACCTTGGTCTGAACGTGAAACTCCACGATGTGGAAGAGCACTATAAGAAGGTCAAGGATGCCTGGTTCGGTTTGCGCACACCGGACGGTCGATAAAAATACCTGTCAAATTTGCCCATCCGACGGCTCGTCGGGATTCATTACGGCTTTATCTTCGGCTAGTGTGATACCGAATCATCTGGCAGGGCAGAACGCTCCATGACCAATGCACATAAATATTCGTCGCGCTCTTCCATGGACGACATCCTTTCATCGATCCGCAGGATCATCGATGAGAGCGTGTCTACGGAGACCGAAGCACCGGTTGGCGCTGCGCCGGCTGACGCGATGGACAAACCTGTCGAACCTGTTCGACCGCCGGAGTTGCTGACGAGCACGCCTGTCACGCCGCGTGCCGCGCCGACGGTGAACGGCGTCAACGGGGTGAATGGGCACGCGCCATTGCCGGACGAAAACGCGCCGCACGATCGCCGGTTCACGCCTGATGATGCGGAGGCGTTTCGCGAAGTGGCCGAAGTGCTGCAATCGACGGCTAATATTCTGCAGACGCAGGACAAAGAACCGTTGGAAACAGGTGCTGAGCCGGCGTCTGATCGCGTTGAGGAGATGCCTGAGGTTATCGACGAGGCGGCAAATCCGCCGGCGGTTCAGAAACAAGCGGCACCGCCGCCTGTCGACGTAGCGCCCGTGGCTGCGCAATCGAAGACGCCAAAACCGATGGCGCAATCGATCGAAGAAAGTGCTCGGGACCAGATTGTACCATTGGTTTCAAGCGCGACGAGCCGTTCGATCGCGCAGACGCTCGCCGCGCTTGATGAGGTGCTCAAAGAGCGGACCGGCGAGGATTTGAAGGCAACGACTGAAGAAATGCTGAAGCCGATGCTTGCCGAATGGCTGGACGAAAATTTGCCCTCCATGGTCGAGCGTTTGGTGCGCCAGGAAATCGAGCGTATTGCCCGAGGTGAGCCGCGCGCTGCGTAAGCGGCAAACCTCCGGTTGACAGGCCATGCCCGCGGGTCTTTAACGCGGCAACTTTTCAGGCCATCCTGACACGGAACTCTCAGCCATGCTGGACACAAAATTTGACGCGCAGCGCGTTGAGCCGCGTATTGCCAAGAAATGGGACGATGCCGATGCCTTTGCGGCCGGCGCCGGGGCGCGCGAAGGCGCCGAGCCCTACTGCATCGTTATCCCACCGCCCAATGTGACCGGTTCGCTGCATATGGGTCATGCGCTCAACAACACACTGCAGGACATTTTGATCCGGCATCAACGCATGCTGGGCAATAATGTGTTGTGGCAACCGGGCATGGACCATGCCGGCATTGCCACGCAAATGGTGGTGGAGCGCAAGTTGGCCGCTGAGCGCAATGTGCGCCGGCGCGACATGGACCGTGACGACTTTGTCAATGAAGTGTGGACGTGGAAGGAAGAATCGGGCGGTGCGATCTTCAACCAGCTGAAACGCCTTGGCGCATCGTGTGATTGGTCGCGCGAGCGCTTTACCATGGATGACGGTCTGTCGGAGGCGGTGCTTGAGGTCTTTGTCCGGCTTTATAATGAGGGCCTGATCTATCGCGGCAAACGGTTGGTCAATTGGGATCCGAAGTTTGAAACGGCGATCTCTGACCTTGAAGTCGAAAATACCGAAGTTGACGGCTTCATGTGGCACTTCAAATATCCGCTCGCTGGCGGTGAGACCTATGAGTATGTCGAAAAGGACGCCGACGGGAACATTACGCTGCGTGAAACGCGCGATTATATTTCCATCGCTACAACGCGGCCGGAGACGATGCTCGGCGATGGCGCGGTTGCCGTTCACCCGTCCGATGAACGCTATGCACCGATTGTAGGCAAACTGTGCGAAATACCGGTGGGGCCGAAGGACCATCGGCGCCTGATCCCGATTATCACCGATGAATATCCCGATCCGGCATTCGGCTCGGGCGCAGTGAAGATTACCGGCGCGCATGATTTCAACGATTATCAAGTCGCAAAGCGCGGCAATATTCCGATGTATCGGCTGATGGACCCAAAGGCTGCGATGCGCGCCGATGGCGAACCCTATGCCGATGATGCGGCCATCGCCGGCGCTGTTGCGCGCGGGGAACGCACGCTCACCGAAGCCGAAGCCGACGCGATTAATCTTGTGCCGGACGATTTGCGCGGTCTTGACCGGATGGATGCGCGCAAACGCGTTGTCGAGCAGATCAATGCGGACGGTCTGGCGGTGATGACAAAGGTCACCGAAGAAGACGAGGACGGCAACGAGGTCGAGCGGTCGGTGCCGTTTGTTGAGAAGAAGAAGATCATGCAGCCGTTCGGCGATCGCTCCGGGGTTGTGATTGAGCCAATGTTGACGGACCAATGGTTCTGCGATGCCAAGAAGCTCGCCGGGCCGGCCTTGGCGTCCGTCAAGGAAGGGCGCACGAATTTTGTGCCCAAGAGCTGGGAGAACACCTACTTCAACTGGATGGAGAATATCGAGCCCTGGTGCATCTCGCGGCAATTGTGGTGGGGCCACCGGATCCCGGCTTGGTATGGCCCGGACGGACGGATCTTTGTTGCCAAGAATGAAGGTTTGGCGCTGGAAGAAGCGATCCAGTATTACATCTCGCACGAGGGTGCCTGGAAAGCCTGGGTTGAAAACAAGATCGAGGCGTTTGAAACCGAAAGCATCCTCGAGCGCGACGAGGATGTGCTCGACACCTGGTTCTCGTCGGCCTTGTGGCCGTTTTCGACACTCGGTTGGCCGGAAAAGACCGAGGCGCTTGAGACCTATTACCAGACCGATGTTCTGGTCACTGGCTTTGACATCATCTTCTTCTGGGTCGCCCGCATGATGATGATGGGCAACCATTTCATGAAGGATGAGCATGGCGCCATCGTCGAGCCGTTCCACACGGTCTATGTGCATGCGCTGGTGCGCGACAAGCACGGCGACAAGATGTCGAAGTCGAAAGGCAATGTGATCGATCCGCTGGAACTGATCGATGAATATGGCGCCGATGCGCTGCGCTTTACGCTGGCGATCATGGCCGCGCAGGGCCGCGATGTGAAACTTGACCCGGCCCGCATCGCTGGCTATCGCAATTTCGGCACCAAATTGTGGAACGCGACGCGCTTTGCGCAGATGAACGGCGTCAAGCATGATCCGTCGCTTGAGCCCGATCACGCGACGCTTGCCGTCAATCGCTGGATCCTGACAGAACTTACGCGTGCGGCGCGTGATGTGTCCAAAGGGCTGGAAACCTATCGTTTCAATGATGCGGCGTCCGCCGCCTACAAGTTTGTCTGGAATACGTTCTGCGATTGGTATCTTGAGCTAATCAAGCCGGTCTTCAATGGCATTGATGAGGCGGCAAAAATCGAGACACATGCGATCGCTGCGCATGTGCTGGATGAGATCTACAAGCTGCTGCATCCCTTTATGCCGTTCATGACTGAGGAATTGTGGGCGCTGACGGGCGAGCGCAACACGCTGCTTTGCCACGCGCATTGGCCACAACCGACATTTGAAGACGAGCAAGCGGCCGAAGACATTAATTGGCTGGTTGATCTGGTTTCCGGTGTGCGCTCGGCGCGGGCGGAAATGAACGTACCGCCATCGGCCAAGGCGCCGCTGATTGTTGTGGGCGGTGATGCGATCGACCATGAACGAGTTGAGCGCCATCAGGCTGCGATCATGACGCTGGCGCGGG
>JBCCRB010000164.1:0-6315 GCA_039208465.1 Pseudomonadota bacterium | reverse complement strand
CGGCAAGGTGACGGAAGAAAGCGACGGACGGTTGCGGGCCGAATTCCGGCTGTGGGACACATTTGCCAATGAGCAGATGACTGGCGAGCAATTCTTCACCAATCGGGACAATTGGCGGCGTGTGGCGCATATCATCTCCGATGCGATCTATGAGCGTTTGACCGGTGAGCAGGGATACTTCGATACCCGCGTTGTTTACGTGGCCGAAAGCGGACCACGTAATCAGCGCGTCAAACGCCTCGCCATCATGGACCAGGATGGCGCCAATCAACGGTTCCTGACCAATGGCAGCGATATTGTGCTGACGCCCCGCTTTTCGCCAAGCCGGCAGGAGATCACCTATATGGATTTTGCCGGTGGTCAGCCGCGGGTTTATCTGTTGCAGTTGGAAACCGGCCAACGTGAAGTGATCGGTAATTTTCCGGGCATGAGCTTCTCACCGCGCTTTTCGCCTGACGGGCAGAAGGTGGTGATGAGCCTGTTGCAGCCGGATGGTAATTCCAACATCTACGCAATGGATTTGCGCAACCGCTCGACAACACGCCTGACAAGTTCACCGTCGATTGATACCTCGCCTTCCTTTTCGCCTGACGGCGCGCAGATCGTCTTTGAAAGCGATCGCGGCGGGCGCCAGCAGCTCTATGTCATGCCGGCCAATGGCGGTCCGGCGCAGCGTATCTCTTTCGGCAATGGTGCTTATTCCACACCAGTCTGGTCTCCGCGCGGTGATCTGATTGCCTTTACCAAGCAATCGGGCGGGCAGTTTTCTATTGGGTTGATGCGGCCGGATGGTTCCGGTGAGCGGATCTTGACCACCGGCTTTCACAATGAAGGACCCACTTGGGCGCCCAATGGCCGCTACATCATGTTCTTCCGGCAAGAAGCAGGCGCCGGTGGGCCGCAATTGTTTCAGATTGACTTGACAGGTCGCAATGAACAGCGTGTGCCGGTGGATGGTTTTGGTTCAGACCCGGCCTGGTCGCCCTTGCTGGAGTGATGCCGCGAATTTGCCGCAATTGCCGCACATGCGCGGCGCGGGGTGGTGATGGCGGTGTTAGGTTTCGATTAACCGTGTTTCTTGAGCGCCGCTTAATGATAATGTGGTTATCTATTGGTTGATAAACCCTGAGCAATTCGAGGCAATGATGGCTAGTTTGGTGAATAAAAATGCGCGCGGCAAAGTGGCAGTGGCCGCGGTCCTTTGCGCTTTGACGCTGGTGGGCTGTGCCAGGAACTCGCAATTGCCGAACAATCCGGGTGATCTGGGCCTTAATGGCGCGGCGCCGGGTTCCGCACAGGATTTCACGGTCAATGTGGGCGATCGGATCTTCTTTGATACCGACTCCTCGTCGATCCGTGCCGACGCGCAGGCAACGCTCGCCCGCCAGGCCCAATGGCTCAACCAATATCCGAACTACACCGTTACAATTGAAGGCCATGCCGATGAGCGCGGCACCCGTGAATATAACCTTGCACTGGGTGCACGGCGCGCAGCGGCAACGAAAGCCTACCTTGCGTCACAAGGTGTCAATGCCGCACGCATCCAGACGATCTCGTTTGGCAAGGAACGTCCGGTTGCCACTTGTGACAACATTTCTTGCTGGTCACAAAACCGGCGTGCCGTCACCGCGTTGGGTGGTCCGTCGAGCTAAGCGGCGCCATTATTGCGCTTGATTTGCCAGGGACTATGTAGGCAAGTGTAATTTGCCGTACCGATGGTGATGCGATGAGACTATTACTGGCCGCCCTGATGATCAGCCTCGGCCTGTCGCTGCAAGCAAGCGCACAGGTTGTCGATCCGCGCATCCTCCAGCTGGAAGAACAGCTGCGCCAGTTGAACGGGCGCATTGAAGAGCTCAATTTCCAGATGCTGCAGATGCAGGAGACGTTGCGCCGGCAACAAGAGGACAATGAGTTCCGCCTGCAGCAATTGGAAGAGGAGCAACAGGGCTCAATCGAGGCAACGCCGAACCCGGGTGCGCCGGCCACCGACCTCGCTGCGGTCGGAAACGACGTGCCGGCGGTCGACGGTGATGCTTTACCTCCCAAACAGGATCGCGTCGTGCCGCTCTTGCAGTCGCCTAACCAGGGGCAGGGCGAGCCGCCCCGTTCACTTGGGTCGCTGACCATCGGATCAGATGGTGCCGTTACCGGTGCAACGGTTGATTTTTCTGACAGCAATATTGCCACGGCGATCGACAATGGTGCGGTGGCAAGCATTGGTGGGGCGCGTAACGCCGAAGAGCTCTACGAGATGGGCTACAAGCACGTGCTTGAAGGCGATTACGCGCTTGCCGAGAGCATCTTTAAATCGCTGATCGATATTTATCCTAATGATCCACTCGCACCGGATGCACATTTTTGGCTCGGTGAATCGATGCTGGCGCAAGGTCGCTTTGAGGATGCGGGCGCCGTTTTCGTCGAGTTGCGTTCACTTTATCCCAATGCGAGCAAAGCGCCGGAAACCATGCTAAAAATTGGTACGATCATGGCGGCGCTCGGTAATCGCGATGTGGCCTGTGCCACGTTTGCCGATGCGCTCTCCACACAGCCGGGCATGTCGCAGGCGGTGCGGGCGCGCATTGATCAGGAATATACCAGCGCGCGGTGCTAGGCTTGCCTGAAGAGGCCCTGCCGACGTGGTTTTCGGGCTTTGACTTTTCCAAGACAGAAAAAGTTCTGCTGGCGCTTTCGGGCGGCGGTGATTCCACAGCGCTGCTGCATCTGTTCTACAGCCATTGGACAGGCGAACTTGGCCGCGATGCATCAACGCTTTTTGCCGCCACCGTAGACCACGGGGTGCGTGATGGTGCGGCGCAGGAAGCGGCGGCTGTCGCGCAATGGTGCGGCGGGTTGGGCATCAATCACCGGAAGTTGACCTGGCACGGCGGTTCGGTGACTACGGGTTTTCAATCGGCGGCCCGCAATGCCCGGTACAAAGCGTTGGCAGATTGCGCGGCACAGCTGGGTGTCAGGCTGGTTTTGACAGGCCATACGCTGGACGATCAGAAGGAAACACTTCTGATGCGCGCCAAACGCAGTTCCGCCGGCCCTGGTATGGCGGGGATCGCGCCTGCGACGCTTTATGAGCGGCAGATTTGGTTTGCGCGTCCCTTGCTTGGTGTGAGCCGCGCTGCGCTGCGCGATTACCTTAACCGGCATGATCAGCCATGGTTTGACGATCCGAGCAATGCCGATGTGCGTTATGAGCGTGTACGAGTGCGGCAAGGTGGTGATGATCCGTTCGGAAACGGCCAACTTGATAACGCGGACGCCGCGTCGGAGCGACAGCGGACCGCGATCGAGGCCGCACGATGGCTGGCAAGGGCGGTCCACCTTGAAACTGATGAGGGGGGACGCTTCTGCGCGCTATTGGCCATGCCGGATCTTGCGCATGAGGACGGGTTCGTCGGCTTGTCCTATCTCTTGATGCTTGTTGGCATGCAAACACATTTACCCGAAAGGGCAAGTATCGCCGGTGCGCTTGACGTGCTGACCAACACAGGGCGGTCTGCGTTTACGGTTGCCGGTTGCCTTTTGGAACGCGATGGCGCCTCGGTCAGGGTCGCGCCAGAAAGCCGTAATAGACGTGAGAGCGGCTTTGGTCTGGACCATTTGTTGCCGATCTGGGAACTGCCTGTGCTTGATGCATTGGACCGGTTACGGGGTCTGGAAAAGGTCACGCGCCCGCTTTTTTGCCGTTTTGATTAGGCAAGATTGCCACATGTGACATCCGATGCTTGGCAAATAGGTTGCTGAAACCTATCTTCGAGTATCTGTTAAGGAGCAGAAAGCTCCATAAACCCAGTCTGGACCCGGTATGAACCCGAAATATCGCAATTTTGCACTCTGGGCGATTATAGCCATGATGCTGATCGCCCTGTTCAACATGTTTCAAACACCGTCGCAGCAAACCGCAACGCGCGACCTGTCCTACACGCAATTCCTGCAGGATGTTGAAGCTGGCCGCGTACAATCGGTAACGATTTCCGGCGACCGCATTGTTGGTACGTATGGCGACACCGGGGTCACCTTTCAGACCTATTCGCCGGGTGACAGCGACCTGGTTGGCAAGCTTGAAAATCAGAACGTAGAAATTCGCGCAAGACCGGAGAGCGATGGGTCGAACTCGTTCCTGGCGGTGCTGCTGTCATGGTTGCCGATGATCATCATCCTGGGCGTATGGATTTTCTTCATGCGTCAGATGCAAGGTGGCGGGTCCCGCGCCATGGGCTTTGGCAAGTCGAAAGCCAAATTGCTGACCGAAGCGCATGGGCGTGTCACATTTGATGATGTGGCCGGCGTGGACGAAGCCAAGCAGGATCTGGAAGAGATCGTGGAGTTCTTGCGTGATCCGCAAAAATTCCAACGGCTGGGCGGTAAGATTCCGCGCGGTGTTCTGCTCGTCGGACCGCCTGGTACAGGCAAAACACTGCTGGCACGATCGGTTGCCGGCGAGGCCAATGTACCGTTCTTTACGATCTCAGGTTCTGATTTCGTAGAAATGTTTGTCGGTGTCGGTGCGTCCCGCGTTCGCGACATGTTCGAACAGGCCAAGAAGAATTCGCCCTGCATCATCTTCATTGACGAGATTGATGCGGTGGGCCGCCACCGTGGTGCTGGCCTTGGCGGCGGCAATGATGAGCGCGAGCAAACGCTCAACCAATTGCTCGTCGAGATGGATGGGTTTGAGGCCAATGAATCGATCATCCTGATCGCCGCGACCAACCGTCCAGACGTCCTGGACCCGGCGCTGTTGCGTCCCGGCCGTTTTGACCGTCAGGTGGTTGTGCCGAACCCCGACATTATCGGTCGTGAGAAGATCCTGAAGGTTCATGTGCGCAATGTGCCGCTGGCCCCCAATGTCGAGTTGAAGACGTTGGCACGTGGTACGCCGGGCTTTTCCGGCGCGGATTTGATGAACCTTGTCAACGAAGCTGCGCTGATGGCTGCGCGCCGCAACAAGCGGTTGGTCACCATGCAGGAGTTTGAGGACGCCAAAGACAAGATCATGATGGGCGCGGAGCGTCGCAACAATGCGATGACCGAAGAAGAAAAGACCCTGACCGCCTATCATGAAGCGGGTCACGCGATCACGGCGCTGAAGGTGCCCGCTGCCGATCCGCTGCACAAGGCGACGATTATTCCGCGCGGCCGCGCGCTTGGCATGGTGATGCAGTTGCCCGAAGGCGACAAGTATTCCATGAGCTACAAATATATGAAGTCACGCCTGGTGATCATGATGGGTGGTCGCGTTGCCGAAGAGATCAAATTCGGCAAGGAGAACATCACTTCCGGTGCGTCTTCCGATATTGAGCAGGCTACCAAGCTTGCCCGTGCCATGGTTACGCAATGGGGCTTTTCGGAAAAACTCGGCCAGGTTGCCTATGGCGAGAACCAGCAGGAAGTCTTCCTTGGCCATTCGGTCGCCCAGTCGAAGAACGTGTCGGAAGAAACGGCGCAGATCATCGATGAAGAAGTGCGCCTGTTGATCGACCATGCTTATGAGGAAGCACGGCGCATCCTGACCGACTACAATGATGATTGGATCGCAATCGCTGAAGGTCTTTTGGAGTATGAGACCTTGAGTGGCGACGAAATCCGCGAGTTGATGGCCGGTAAGAAGCCTTCACGTGATCTTGGCGATGATACGCCGCCGTCGCGTGGGTCTGCCGTGCCAAAAGCCGGTGCGGGCAAGAAAAAACCGTCGAAAAAGGGTCCCGAGCCCGATGCTGGCGGCATGGAACCGCAGCCACAAGGCTGACCTTATCGTTAAGCTTTTATGATGAATTGAGCCGCACATTTTGATGCGGCTCTTTTCTTTTTGTGTCAGCCGTATCAAAACGGCGGCAGTAGGGACGTTCAGCGGCGGCTGTTGCCGGGAGAATTGGCGATGGGCAAAAAATATTTCGGTACCGATGGTATTCGCGGCAAAGCGAACGCCGGTAAAATGACGCCCGAAATTGCGATGAAGGTTGGCCAGGCTGTGGGCGTTGCGTTTCAGCGCGGCGAGCACCGTCATCGTGTGGTCATTGGCAAGGATACACGTCTTTCCGGCTATATGGTCGAAAACGCCATGGTCGCCGGTTTTACCAGCGCTGGCATGGATGTCTTTTTGCTGGGCCCGGTGCCGACGCCGGCCGTTGCTATGCTGACCCGGTCTTTGCGCGCCGATATTGGTGTGATGATCTCGGCCTCTCACAATCCGTTTTTTGATAATGGCATCAAGCTGTTCGGGCCGGACGGCTACAAGCTGTCAGACAATATCGAGCAGCGGGTTGAGGGGATGCTGGATGAAGATCTGTCGCGCCATTT
>JBCCRB010000163.1:0-6323 GCA_039208465.1 Pseudomonadota bacterium | reverse complement strand
GGCCGGGCAATGTGCGTGAATTGCGCAATCGGGTTGAGCGGGCTGTGGCGCTGATGGAGGGTGCAAGGCTTGATGTCGGCGATTTGTTTCCCGACCGGTCGGACAAGGCGCCGGCAGCGTCAGCGCCGTCGCGTGATACAAGCAACATGACACTGGACGCGGTGCGCCAGGATGCCGAGCGTCGTCATATAGCGGCGGTTTTGGCGGACAATGATTGGCACATGCAGAAGACGGCGCAGATCCTCGGCATCTCACGCGGAACGCTGTGGGAACGGATGCAAAAGCTCGGCCTGCAACGTGAGGGCTGACGTTGCCAAAAGCCTCTTTCCTCATTTCGATTGCGCGCCATGTTGCTAAGGCCGAAGGCATAGCTTGACGCGTTTGAACGAAATGTCGTTGTCTTGCGCCGCCGAATATAAGGATCTGCTTCATGTACGCCGCGATGTTGGATGAGAAACCCGCCAGCCGGGCAGGCCTTTCATCGCCGATCAGCGATTATCTGCATGAGTTGCGGGAACGCTTGCTGTCGATCAAGGATGGTCGGGTCGCCGACTACATTCCCGAATTGTTCAAGGCGCCTGCCGATGGTTTCGGTATTGCGGTCGCCACCATTGACGGGACTGTTTACACCGCGGGTGATGCGGATTTTCCGTTTACAATTCAATCCATGTCGAAGCCCTTTACCTATGGCTATGCGCTGCAGAGTCTCGGCCGTGAGGCGGTGTTGAAAAAGGTTGGCGTTGAACCAACCGGCGAGGCGTTCAACTCAATCGTCTTGGATGATCAGCACAACCGCCCTTTCAACCCGATGGTCAATGCGGGTGCGATTTCTGTGGCGAGCCTGCTGATCGGATCGCAGGATAAATCGCTGGTTTCGCCGGAAGCGTTGTTCAGCCGCTTTGCCGGGCGCACGCTTGATGTCGACAAGGATGTCATGCGATCGGAACAGGATACCGGCCATCGCAACCGGGCGATTGCTTATATGATGCTCAACACGGGCATGATCGACCATGCGCCGGAGATCGTGCTGGACTTCTATTTCCGGCAATGCTCGGTCACGGTGACTTGTCAGGATATGGCGATCATGGCGGCGACGCTTGCCAATCTGGGCAAGAACCCGAAAACCGAGGAACAAGTGCTGGCGCCGGTGCATGTGCAGGATGTGCTGACCTTGATGAGCACGTGCGGCATGTATGATTATGCCGGCCAATGGTCCTATGATGTGGGTATTCCCGCCAAAAGCGGCGTATCCGGCGGGGTGATCGCCGTTATTCCCGGACAGGCCGGGATCGCGATCTGGTCGCCGCCGCTTGATGAGGTCGGCAACAGCGTGCGCGGTGTTGAGGTTTGCAAGGCGATTTCCCGGGATTTTGGCCTGCATGCTTTTGCGGAAAAGGCCAGCGCCGGCATGGTGGTGCGACGCCATTATAAAGCCAGCGAAATCGGCTCAAAGCGGATCAGGTCGATCAGCGAACGCGAATGGCTATCGAACATTGCCGGCCAGGTTCAGGTGATGGAACTGCAGGGCACGCTCTATTTTGGCCCGGCGGAAACGATCATTCGCCAATTGTCCGACAGTCTGGATGATGCGTCGGAAATCATCGTCGATTTTACCCGCGTCAGCTACACCGATGCTGCGGCCGCGCGCCTGCTCGTTGAGGCGTTTCGCGCTTTTTGTGATTTGGGCCTGACGGTTGTGTTGACGGGCATTCAAAGTAAGGGACCGCTGGCGCTGTTGCGCGACATGGTGGTGCAGCAGGACCTGCCTGTGGCCATTGAAAGCGATGCTGATACCGCACTTGAGGCCGCCGAGGAGCGCCTGCTTGAAGAGCATTATGAGCGGGCTGACACGTCGAAATATGCGTTTTCCAAAATCAATATTTTTGCCGGGCTTGGCCGCGCGGATTGCAAGGTGCTGGAGGGCATTGTGCGCACCTACCGCTATGCGCCTGGCGAGCAGATCATCCGCGAAGGCGATAAGGCTACCAATGTGTTTGTGGTGGCCAGCGGTTCGGTCAATGTCTCGCTAGAACTGCCGAATGGAAGGCGCAAGCGGTTGGCGGCAGTGGGGCCTGGATTTGCCTTTGGCGAAATGGCGCTGGTTGAAGGCGGGGCCCGAACCGCCGATGTGTTCGCCGACAATGGCGCGGTTTGCTATGTCTTTGAAGTGGCGCACATTAACGCGCTGCAAGAGACGAACCCGAAAATTCCGATGACGATCCTTGGCAATCTGGTCAAATCGCTCTCCAAACGCTTGCAAACGGCCAATCAGGAAATCCGCCTTCTTGAGTGATTTGTTGCCCTGTGGACCCTTTTGCAAACCAGCTTGGTGACCCCGGCGCGATTCGAACGCGCGACCTACGGATTAGGAATCCGTTGCTCTATCCTGCTGAGCTACGGGGCCTTGGCGGCATGGATATGCCGGTTCGGTTGATAGGCGATTATCGACCGCGTGGCCATATGGGTTATGCTTTGCCACCTTGAAAAGTCCCGGTCTTTAACGGCAAGGTCGGAACCGTCTCCAATTTTTGATGCAGGAGTATTTTGTGTCCCATCACTTGCGCACGCAGGCTCAAGAACTGTTCATGGCTGGCGTGCGGGCGGCTGATCCCGAAGCTATCACGCAGCGCAACGTTGAAGCGCGGCTTGATCAAATCACCGGTCATCGCCTGACAATTATCGCCACCGGCAAGGCGTCGATCCCGATGATGCGTGGCGCGATGGCCGCGCTATCCGGGCACGATGTGCAAAAGGCGATTACCGTGACCAACCGGGAGAATCTGACCGATCTTGAGGGCGTGATGGTGCTGCCGGCCGGGCATCCGGTGCCGGATGCGCAAGGCGCCTATGCCGCGCAAACGATTATCGACACAGTCTTGGCGCTGGGCGCGGAAGATGTGCTGCTGTTTCTGGTTTCGGGCGGCACATCGGCCATGCTGCCGGCACCGGCCGGTGATCTGACGCTTGATGATGAGATTGCCGCGACGCAAGCGCTTTTGGCGAGCGGTGCGCCAATCGATGCCGTCAATGCGGTACGGGGCAGGCTTTCGCGCGTCAAATCAGGCGGTCTTTCGCGCATGGCGGGCGCGGCGACGCTGATCACGTTAATGCTCTCGGATGTGCCGGGCGATGATCCGGCGGTCATCGGCAGCGGGCCGACCATGGAGCCGGAAGGCGCGGCGCCTGACATTTCATCGATCATGGCGCGATACAATCTCGACACCGCCTTTTCCGGCAAGGTGCGGGCGCATGTGGCCGATGCCCGGCCCGCGCCGGTGGCGGAAATGGGTGCACGTGACGCGGCGGTGATCTGCTCCAATGCGATTTCGCTCAGAACGGTGTCAGAGGCTGCGGCAGCGCTTGGCTATCAGGTGAACGTGTTGTCGGAGTGGCTCGATGGCGATGTCGAAGCGGCGGCGCACCTGTTCGCGCGGCAAGCTCAGGCGGCAGACCGATCCCGCCCTATGGCTTTGATTGCGGGCGGTGAGACGACAGTGCAGTTAGTGGGCGATGGCAAGGGCGGGCGTAACCAGGAGCTGGCGCTGCGCTTTGCGTTGCACAGTCAAGAACTTGCCGGGCCATGGCTGTTTCTGTCCGGTGGTACCGATGGCCGCGATGGCCCGACCGAAGCGGCCGGCGGTCATGTCGATGACACGTCGGTGGCGCGCATTGGCGATGCAGCGATCCGGGCTGCGCTTGCCAATAATGACGCCTATCATGCATTGGCGGCCGGCAGTGATCTGTTGATGACCGGTGGGACCGGCACGAATGTGGCCGATCTTCAACTATTACTGTTGCCGCCGGTCAGCGCTGATATTTGATGAAGGGCGTCAAAGTGCCAATGTCATCATAGAGGCGGCGGGCGGTTTCGTTGAAATGCTGCGTGGTCCAATAGACGGTCGGGCATTTGGCCTCATCGGCCTTTTGATAAACGGCCTCGATCAGGGCGCGCCCAACGCCGCTGCCGCGCGCTTCAGGCGCGGTAAACAAATCCTGCAGATAGCAGACATTTTCAACGCGCCATGTGTGGCGATGAAAAAAGTAATGAACAAGGCCAACCGCTT
The DNA here is from genome assembly GCA_039208465.1 of Pseudomonadota bacterium. GTDB lineage: Bacteria > Pseudomonadota > Alphaproteobacteria > Rhizobiales > Rhizobiaceae > JBCBDX01. Next base: position 2,259 of record JBCCRB010000163.1, on the reverse strand, counting down.
CGTCGCCATGCCAGGCCAGGAGGCATTTGGGTTCTTCAGGCCGGTCGATGAAAAGCCGGTTCCAGGTGGTCGAATAGACATCTTCGGAGACCGAGGCTTCGTAGAATGTCAGATATTGGGTCCACAAGACGCGCCAGACAGTGCGGTCTTCGGGCCTGGCGAAGCGGATTTCCGTCACGTGCGATCCTTCCCGATCTCATCAAGATCATATTGCGTGCTCTGGTAGACCTGGTTGATCCAATTGCCGAACAGCAAAAAGGCATGGCTGCGCCAGCGGTTTTTCGGTTCGTTGGCTGGATCATCATCGGGGAAGTAGTTTTGCGGGATCGCGATCGGCGTGCCGTTTTCGATGTCGCGGAAATATTCGGTGGCCAGCGTTTGGCTGTCATATTCAATGTGATTGAAAATGTAGAGCCGGTTGGCAAAGGCCTCATGCAGCAAGCAAACGCCGGTGGCGTGGCTCTCCATGAGCACTTGCAGATCGGCGGCGGCGGGAAATTCATGCTTGCGCATTTCCGTCCAGCGCGACACCGAGACCTGAAAATCATCGGAAAAGCCAGCCAGATAGGGTGAGCCGGGATTCAGATTCATGTGCCGGTAAACGCCGAACGCCTTTTGCGGCAGCGTGTGTTTGGGGATGCCATGGAAGTGATAGGCGGCGGCCATCGCGCCCCAGCAGATGAAAAAGGATGAGTGGACGTTGGTCGTCGTCCAATCAAGAATTTGCTGCATCTCCTGCCAGTAGGTGACCTCTTCAAAGGGCAGGAGTTCAATCGGCGCGCCGGTGATGATGAAGCCGTCAAACTTTTCATCGCGGATTTCATCCCACGTTTTGTAGAAGGAAATCAGATGCTCTTCGGGCGTGTTTTTCGATTTGTGGCTACCAATGCGCACCAGCGTCAAATCCACCTGCAATGGCGTGGAGCCGATAAGGCGGGCGATTTGCGTTTCGGTGCGGATTTTGTCGGGCATCAGATTGAGCAGGCCGATGCGCAGCGGGCGGATATCCTGACGTGCCGCCGTATCCTCATCCATAACCATGACGCCCTCTTTTAGGAGCGTTTCACGGGCAGGCAGGGTCGTCGGTATCCGGATGGGCACTTTACTTCTCACACTTTACTGGCGCTCGCCAACGGTCCGTGAAAAGCGGTCCTTTAGCGAGTTGTTTTACGTGGCTGCAAGCCGACCGGCCAAATCACCACAGGAGGAACGCGTTTACGCCCAGTTGCGGCATGCGTCAATGTGGGGCTGCCAGGGGGCACGCCCATGATACTATTTGTGCGTTGCACAATATTTGTTTCGTCGCTGTTATGAGAGGGCCTTCTTGCAAGCGGGGAAGATCATGGCTGCACTTATACCATCCGAATTTGAGCCGGTGGATAATGTCATATTGTTTCCGATTGCGCCCCGGGTGCGCAAGGCATCCCGGCCGGATTTGCGGATGCGGTTGCGGGCCAAATTGCGTGGCGCGATGCGGGTTGCCGATCCGCTCCTCATGTCCGCGTCGGCGCAGCCGCGGCTGGTTTCCGGCAGTGTCAGCCCGCTTTACTAAAGCGCGACCGTTCTAGCGGGTCGGCACCGGTTCGTCGCCGCGATAATCGTAAAAGCCGCGCCCGGTTTTGCGGCCGAGCCAGCCAGCTTCAACATATTTCACCAAAAGCGGGCAGGGGCGGTATTTGGAGTCAGCCAGCCCGTCATGCAGCACCTGCATGATCGCTAGGCACGTATCCAGGCCGATGAAGTCGGCCAGTTCGAGCGGGCCCATCGGATGGTTGGCGCCAAGCTTCATCGACTGGTCGATGGATTGGACATTTCCGACGCCCTCATAGAGCGTGTAAATGGCTTCGTTGATCATCGGGATCAGGATGCGATTGACGATGAAGGCCGGGAAATCCTCGGAAATGGTGGCGATCTTACCCAACGTATCGACATAGGCCATGCCGGCCTGGAATGTGTCATCCTCGGTTGCGATACCACGCACCAACTCAACCAGTTTCATGACCGGCACCGGGTTCATGAAGTGGATGCCCATGAATTGTTCAGGGCGATCGGTTTTCTGTGCCAGGCGGGTGATGGAAAGCGATGAGGTGTTGGTGGCCACGATCGCTTCTTTCTTCAGGATCGGGCACAGTTCGGCGAAGATCGCGTTCTTGATGTTCTCGTTTTCGCTGGCTGCCTCGATTGCCAAGTCGCAATTTTTCAGCGCGCCGAGGTCACCGGCCGGCTGCAGATTGGCAATAATCTTTTCGCGCACATCAG
>JBCCRB010000162.1:0-6360 GCA_039208465.1 Pseudomonadota bacterium | reverse complement strand
CCGCATGACAACCGGAAACTGGTCCGACGACCCTGACGGATGCATTGAGACTTTGTTGTACGATTTGGACTTGAAGTGACGCTTACAACCAAATTCAAATCTCACGCGGCACGCGCGCGTATTGAAAAACTGTTGGAAGGCCGTGGCGCTGAACTCGTCGGCGTCGATTTGCTGCAACCGGCCGAACCGTTTCTTGATACGGCGGGCGACGAGTTGCGGCGCCGCATTTTCATGGCGCGCGGCATCAATGGCCGCAATGTGTGTCTGCGGCCCGAATTCACCATTCCCGTTTGCCTGTCTTTTCTGGAGAGCGGCAAAAGCGAGGCGCGCCAAGCCTATGTCGGTGAAGTGTTTCGCCAGGGCCGCATCGAGGGCATGGAGTTTTTGCAGGCCGGCATCGAGGATCTCGGCCAAACCGACCGCATCGCTGCTGATGTGGGCATCATCAAGGATGCTGTCGACACGCTGCGTGATCTTGGGCCGACGGCACCCTGTTCCCTGACGCTCGGCGATCAGGCCGTATTCGATGCCGTCTTGCGCGCGCTGGAATTGCCGCTTGGCTGGCGCATCCGGCTGGTCGATGCCTTCGGTGATCCCCATGCGCTGGCGGCACAACTGGTCTCACTCGCCGCACCGACCATCATGCCGGAATTGCCGCCGCACATCGCAGCCATACCGCCCGGCGATCAGCCAATCCTCCAGGCCGCGATTGCCGATGATATGGATAAAGCTGGCCTGCCGCAGAGCGGCGGCCGCACCGCGCAAGACATCGCCTCGCGTCTGACCGCCAAGATTTCCCAGGTCGGCCAGATCGCCGCGCCCGAACGGGTTGCCCTCTTGGAAGGGTTTCTGGCGATTAACGAACCGCTGTCGAATGCTGCCGCCGCTTTGGCCGAATTTGCCGTGGTTGCCGGGATCCGGATCGATGAGGCGCTCGAAGTTTTCAACGCCCGTGTCGAAGCCATGCAGCATACCGGCCTTGATCTGAACGACATGAACTATGCCGCCTCGTTCGGACGTTCGCTCGACTATTATACCGGCATGGTGTTTGAAATCCGCGACGCGACCGGCGCCGTGCTGGTCGGTGGCGGCCGCTATGACCGGTTGCTTGAATTGTTGGGCGCCCCGCAACCCGTGCCCGGCGTCGGGTTTTCGCTGTGGCTCGACCGTTTGGCGGGGGATATCCAATGACCGCGACGCTTGCCCTGCCATCGAAAGGCCGTTTGCGCGACGCCGCCCTGCAATTACTCCTCAAAGCTGGGTTCGACATTGAGGAACCGGCCGACAAGCGCAGCTACCGTGCAAAGGTCAATGGCCATGAGGGCCTGGAAATCGCCTTTCTGTCGGCATCGGAAATCGCCCGGGAATTAGCAAGCGGTACCATTGATGCTGGCATCACGGGCGAAGATCTGGTGCGCGAAAACGTTCCCGATAGCGAAGCCTTGCTAACCCTTGCGGTGCCGCTCGGTTTTGGCGGCGCCGATGTCGTCGTAGCCGTGCCACAAGCCTGGTATGATGTCTCCACCATGGCTGATCTGGGCGAAGTTGCCGCCGGGTTTAGGGCCCGCCATGGGCGCCGGCTGCGCATTGCGACCAAATATTTTGAACTGACGCAGAAGCACTTCTCCGAGCGCCATGGGATCCAACTCTATCGGATCATTGAAAGCTTTGGCGCGACCGAAGGAGCGCCGGCGACCGGGCAGGCCGACATCATTGTGGACATAACGTCAAGCGGCGAGACGCTGCGCGCCAACCATCTGAAAATTCTCGATGACGGGATCATTTTGCAATCGCAGGCGTCGCTGTTCGTGCGCAAAGACAATCAGGAAAAGACGATCAAGGAACTGATCGAGAAGCTCAAAGCCGTCTTGAATTAGGGGGAAGGCAGGGACGGGAGATCGGGAATCCCGTCCCTGCAGCCGGATAATGGTCGATCGGGGGAACCTGTTCCAGCATTGTCGTTTACGTAGCGCGCGATCTTCGGATCACAAGATGCGCATTTTTTTTTACCAATGCGTTGTGCCAGGTGCCCCTTTGATGGGGCCGGTAATCCAGGAATTGACCCAACCACCATAAAAATTGCCCGGCTGCGGGATCACTTCTTCGCCATTGACCACGCAGGCATCCATTGGTTCGGCATAGACCGACACATGGTCAGCGATCATCTGGAAGGCTTGCGTCGGTTTACGATAGCACCACGCAGCACGCGGGGCGGTTTTGCCACCGGCCATAATATCGAAATAGGATGCCTGGCCCTTCCATTCACACATTGAACTGCCCTTGACGGGCACCAGCACGCCGGCGGCAAAGTCGGATGGCGCAATGTAATAAGTCGGCGGATGAAACGTCTCCAGCACGCGCCATGCGTTCTGCGTCTCAACGATCACTTGGCCGGCAAACAGGATCTTGATCGACCCTTCGAACCGCTCCAGCCGTGGTGGGCGCGGATAATCGCCCACATTCTCGGTCAGAATTTCATCCTTCAAATCACAATCCTCACATCAAGCCTTGTCGTTTGTTTTAGGGCACATACGTCCCGCTCAAAGAAAACAAGTAAAATAAGGGGACCATGATGGCCGGAAAGACCCTCGTCGATTTTGAAATTGCAAAGCGCTGGAAGCCGAACAACCCGGATATTATCCAACTCTATTCGTTTCCAACGCCCAATGGCGTGAAAGCGTCGATCGCATTGGAGGAGCTTGGTGTTCCTTATGATCCGCATTTGGTCATGTTGAACGAAACCACGACGGACGAGTTTCTATCGCTCAACCCGAACAACAAAATCCCGGCGATCATCGATCCCGATGGGCCAAACGGTGAGGCCTTTGGCTTGTGGGAGTCAGGTGCGATTCTGATTTACCTTGCGGAAAAGTTCGGCAAATTGCTGCCCACCGAACCGACTGCGAAATATGAGACCATCCAATGGCTGATGTTCCAGATGGGCGGCGTCGGGCCGATGTTTGGCCAATACGGCTTCTTTGCTGTCTTCGGCGGCAAGGACATGGAGGACCCGACCGGCCGTGACCGTTATCGTAACGAAAGCAAGCGACTGCTCGGCGTGCTGGAGCAACGTTTTGCAGACGGGCGGCAATGGATCATGGGCGATGAGTATACGATTGCTGATATCGCCATCTTCCCGTGGATCCGCGGCGCAAAGCTCTTCTACAAGGCAGAAGACGCGTTTGAGATGCAAACCCGGCCGCACACCATGGCCTGGGTCGACCGCTGCATTGCGCGACCGGCATCGGAAATCGGCCTGAACAAGCCGGCGCGTCCGGCCTGACCACTATTTGACCGTCAATACCGGACAATCGGCCAGCTGGCACACCTTGGTGGTCACACTGCCGATCAGGAGACCGGTCAAGGAACCCAAACCGCGGCGGCCCAGCACGATCAGATCGATCTTGTTGGCCGCTGCGTAGTCAACCAGTGCACCGGCCGGGTCGCCATAGCCGATTTCGGTCAGGCACGTCTCGACACCATTGTCGGTTGCGATCTTACCCGCCGCGGCAAGCGCGTCCTTGCTAGCCTTTTCCACCTCTTCGGCGGTCGGCGGCAAGGGGATCGCATTGTACCCGACAACCATGCTTTCACCCACCAATTGGGGCACATGCATGATGTGTAAGGTCGAGGAAAACGCGTTGGCCAACGCGCAAGCCTGCCGGGTTGCTTCACGGGCGTGATCGGATTTGTCATAGGCGACCAGAATGTTTTTATACATGAGATGCTCCCGTAGTTGACGCTTCACATCGGCGAGGGTGGCATATGGCATTTGCCGCGCATTGATCCTGATCATTTGGATTGACGGTCACGGCGCAAAACCGATAGCCTGCGGCAGGGCGATGGCGTCGCTCTTTCCAACAACAAACAGTCCTGCACGCCCGGACGCTTTCTAGATCAAGAAAAGCGCGCCGTTAACGCGCGCAAGGCTCATCATGACAGATCCGAACACCGCACCCGAACGCCCCGCTTTTTTCACCCGCGAGGATGGCGGCAAGGCGAAGCTTCCCTTCTCAAGGGCTGAGTATCATCGGCGCCTCGAAGGATTGCGTGCCATCATGGCCGCGCGCGATATCGATGCCGTCCTGCTCACGTCGATGCACAACATCGCCTATTATTCCGGCTTTCTTTATTGCGCCTTCGGGCGGCCCTATGGCTGCGTGGTCACGCGCGACGCCTGCACGACGGTATCGGCCAACATTGACGCCAGCCAGCCCTGGCGCCGCTGTATCGAGGACAATGTGATCTATACCGATTGGCAGCGCGATAATTACTGGCGCGCTGTGAAAAACCTGGTTGGTGATGCCAAATCCATCGGGATTGAGGGCGATCATCTGACGCTCCAACAATCGAAAAAACTGGCAGAGTTTGTCGGCGCCCTGACAACGCATGACATTGCGCCGGCGGCCATGCAGCAGCGGATGATAAAATCGGTTGAGGAAATCGCCTTGATCCGGCATGGCGCGCAAGTCGCGGACATTGGCGGCATGGCAATTAGAGAGGCAGTAAAGCCGGGCGCACGTGAAATAGATGTGGCAATGGCAGGTCGTGATGCCATGGAAGCCGAAATTGCCCGGCGCTTTCCCGATGCGGAATATCGTGACACCTGGGTCTGGTTTCAGTCCGGCATCAACACCGATGGTGCCCATAACCCGGTAACCGCCCGCCAGCTGCAGACGGGCGATATTTTGAGCCTCAACACCTTCCCGATGATTTCAGGCTATTACACTGCGCTTGAACGGACTTTGTTTCTGGGCGAACCGGACGCCGCCTCCATGAAGATGTGGGAAGCTAATGCCGCCGCCCATGAGCTGGGCATCTCCCTGATCAAAGCGGGCGCGACCTGTTCGGGGATTTGTGAACAGATCAACGCGTTCTTCCGCGAAGAAGACCTCTTGCAATACCGGTCCTTCGGCTATGGCCATTCATTCGGGATCCTGTCGCACTATTACGGCCGCGAAGCGGGCCTTGAGTTGCGCGAAGACATCGACACGGTTCTCCAATCGGGCATGGTTGTTTCAATGGAACCAATGATCTGGGTGCCCGAAGGCGTGCCCGGGGCAGGCGGTTACCGTGAGCATGACATTCTGGTCATCGCCGAAGATGGCACGGCTGAAAACATCACCGGTTTTCCTTACGGTCCCCGCCATAATATCGTTGCGGTGTGAGGAGGTCGCCCAAAGCCGGCAAATAGTCGGCTAACACGATATTTAGAATTTCAGTGCATGAGTTAATCCAAATTGCAGGGGTTTGCTCATGACCAGGAACATTGTTGGCAGTCTGATTTCCTATCTCGATCAGGTTATTAACTGGATCATACCGGAATCATTAAGGGCCGATATCGGGGTCTATAAACGCGTGCGAATGTTCGTCATTTCGCACCTATTTGGTCCGTTTCTGGGCCATCCGATCACGATTTACCTGTTTTTGAATGACCCCAACCCATTCCCGCACGTCCATTTGCTGGGCCTGTCGGTCACCATGTTCTGGTTCTTTCCGCTGGCGCTGCGTGCATGGCCACAACACTACCAGAACCTCGCTTTGCTGTCGGTGGTGAACCTTAATTTCGCGATCCTGATTACCGCCTACCATTTTGGCGGCGCCAATTCCCCGTTCCTGATGTGGTTCCTTGTCGTTCCGCTCCTGGCGTTCTTCTATCTTGGATCGGGCCTGAAGACCGGGATCGCCATCTTTTCGCAGATTCTGATTGGCTTGGGCGGCTTTTATCTCGTCTTCAAGCTGGACGGGTCTTTCCCGCAGCACATTCCCATGGGCGACCTCGTCGAGGTCACCATGATCTCAGCATTCTGCGCCTGCACCTACATCTTCCTGATGTCGAGCTATTATGCCTCGGTCGTCGATTCCCAATCCGAACTGATCAAGGAAGTCGAGCGCCATGAGGCAACCGCTGCCGACCTGAAAGCAGCCAAGGAAGAGGCCGAGCGTGCCAACGGTGCCAAGTCCGAATTCCTGGCCAAGATGAGCCACGAACTGCGCACCCCGCTCAATGCCGTCCTCGGCTACAGCGAGATCCTGCTGGAAGATGCTGAATTGGACGGCAATGGCGAGCAGATCGCCGATTTGCAGAAGATCAGCGCCGCCGGCAAGCATCTGCTGTCCATGGTCAACGACATTCTGGACATCTCCAAGATCGAAGCCGGCAAGGCCGAACTCTATGTCGAGACCGTCGATGTGGAAAAGCTGCTCGAAGAGATTGAGATGACGGCCCGGCCGCTTGCCGCCAAGAACACCAATACATTTGAGATCGTCAAGCATGGCGATCTCGGCGAAGTGAAGGTGGATCTGACGAAGCTGCGCCAAGCCATTTTCAACCTTTTGAGCAACGCGGCTAAATTCTGT
>JBCCRB010000161.1:0-6367 GCA_039208465.1 Pseudomonadota bacterium | reverse complement strand
GAGACTCTCGGCGATGATGACAACCGCACACTCGTTGATCTGCTGGTTGACCAGATCGAATTTGCCGACACGATTATCTTGAACAAGGTGTCATCGGCATCGCCGCAGGATGTTGATGCGGCGCGTAAGATCATCAAATCCTTGAATGCCGAAGCGGTGGTAATTGAGACCGATTTTTCAAAGGTCAGCATTGACCAGGTGCTTGGAACAGGGCGCTTTGACTTTGAAAAAGCGCATGAACATCCGCTCTGGTACAAGGAACTGCACGGGTTTGCCGACCATGTGCCGGAGACGGAAGAATATGGCATCCGCTCCTTTGTCTATCGGGCCAAACATCCGTTTGATCCGATGGCGTTCCAGGCCTTTATCAACAAGCCGTGGCCGGGCGTGGTGCGGGCGAAGGGCTTCTTCTGGCTCGCGACGCGGTCGCGGTTTGTCGGTGAATTGTCGATGGCCGGCGCGCTGGTACGTACCGAGAAGAGGGGGCTTTGGTGGTCAGCGGCGCCGAAAGAGTATTGGCCGCAGGACCCGGCCTGGCACGCGGCAATGGAACCCTATTTCGATCCGGTGTGGGGTGACCGTCGCCAGGAGCTGGTTTTCATCGGTTGCGATCCGATGGACGAGGCGGGGTTGCGTGCCGCGCTGGATGCCTGCCTTATCAAAGCGCCGGCATTCCTGCCCGATTTATGGCAGTCGCTTCCAGACCCCTTTCCATCTTGGGAAAAGGCAGCATAGTATCCCGGAAATGGTACCGAAGTTCCGTTCCTAGTCGTTGCGTCATCTGAAGGTGGCAAATCTCCCCTAGGGTCGCGCGGACGAATAGATCGACGGGAGTGCTGCCGTGCTACGCGTATTTTTCCTGACCGCCCTTGTTGCGTTGTCCAGTGTGGTGGCGCGCGCCGATGTGCATGCGACGATCAAGGCCCTTGCGCCCAGTGGCCTCGTTTATGTCGTTGACAGTGAGGGCACTGTGTTGGTCTCGCAAAATGCGGACGACCCATTTGTCCCCGCTTCGGTCGCCAAGATCGTCACGGGCTGGCTGGCACTGGAGGAATTGGGCGCTGATTACCGGTTCGAAACCGGCTTTTACGTTGATGATGCGCGCGTCTTGTTTGTGCGTGGCGGGGGCGACCCTTTCCTTGTATCGGAGGAAATTGCGCTGCTTGCGCCAAGGCTCTTGGAAGCAGCTGGCGATGAACCCTTCACCAGTATCCGACTCGATGTCGGCCATTTCCCCGATCGTGTTGCGGTGCCCGGGGTCGAGAATAACGGCAAAACCTACAATGCGTCGATTTCGGCACTGGCAGCCAATTTCAACACGATCTTTGCCATCCGTGATGGCGACAGTGTGCGGTCGGCCGAAGAGCAGACGCCGATCACACCGCTTGCGATCAGCCAGTTCCGGGCGCGTGGTCCCAACGGGCGGGCGCGGATTAGCCTGGCGCAGGAGGATCCAAGTCTAAGTTCGATTTATGTCGGTGAACTCTTGTCCGTGTTCATCGAAGAGGCTGGTGGTTCGGTGTCCGGGCCGATTTCAATCGGCGATGTGCCCGATGGGCTTGAGCCGATTTATGTGCATGAGCAGTCGCGCCCCTTGTCCGAATTGGTTCGTTTGATGCTGCTCGGCTCCAACAATTTCATGGCCAACCAGATTTTCCTGCAAGCCGGCACAGCAAGCCAAGGCAGCCCGGTCAGCATCGAAAAATCGCAGAAGGCACTCGAGGCGTTGCTGGCCCCGCGCGACTTAACGGAGGGCATTCGCCTTGTGGAAGGGTCCGGTATCAGCCGTCAAAACAGCATGACCGCACAGGGAATGGCGGCGCTGCTGGAACATTTTGCGCCTTATGCTGAATTGCTGTCGGCAACGCGTAAGGGTTCGCGCTATAAAACCGGTACGCTTGACGATGTGAGCACGCTGGCTGGTTTTGCCGAAACCGAAGAACACGGAATGACACGATTCGTGATCGCTTTGCCCGGTGGGTCTGGTAGACTACGATTCACAATCCTTAATGCGATTGAGGATGAACTCTAGCAATTGTTAGCTATATAAGAGGCGGAAATCACTGGAAGAGTAACCGGCATCTTACGTGAACGTAAAATATAGATTGCTAAATGCGACGCAATAGACTTAATAGTGTCGCAGAATACAACAACAGCGTCTTTTGACGCAAATTTATGCCGGGGTGGCAAAGAAAAAGTCATGTGTTGGCGTGGTGAAAACAGAACAGGCTTTTGGATGGCGGCATTTGCCGTCCTGGCTTTGCTGTTTTCAGCTTTTGCGCATGACCCATTGGCGCCCCCGCCATGGTCGGAAGCCATTGAGCAGGCGCATTATGCGGCCGAGTATATGCTTCCCGATGGCACCGTGCCGGAACGTTGTCATGACTTTGCTGACGATCATGGCGAGCATCGGCTAGGTGGCTGTGAATCCTGCCGGATTGCTTCTTTTTCCTGGATGCCGGATTTCGGCGTTGCCGAAGCCCTTATCTATAGTGAGACCGCCAACGCTGTTTGGCCACCGGTCGAAACGCAGCCTCTGCTGCGTGCCTGCTACCGTTTGAACGGTCCGAGCCGGGCGCCACCATTCGTGCTGGTCTAGCGCTATAGCGGCCCGATCGGGCCACCCAAATCAAGACAAATAAGACTGCAACCCATCGCTCGGCATGATTGCTTTGACCGGTGGGACATGGAGAAACCAGATGAAGAAGATCATGATGGCGTCGGCACTGACGCTTTTAGCAAGTGCTGCATTTGCGCATGATTACAAACTCGGTGACCTGGTCATCGACCACCCGGTTGCACGTGCGACGCCGGTCAACGCGCCGGTCTCGGCTGGCTATATGACGATCACCAATAATGGCACCGAAGATGACACGCTTATCGGCGCTTCGGTCGACTTTGCCGGCACCGTTGAACTTCACGAAATGGCCATGGACGGCGATGTGATGAAGATGCGCGAACTCGGAGGCGGTATCGCGATCCCGGCCGGAGAGAGTGTCACCCTGATGCCGGGCGGCCTGCATCTGATGTTCATGGAGATGAAACAGCAGGTGACCGAAGGCGAAGCGTTTGCCGCGACGTTGGAGTTTGCCAATGCGGGTACGATTGAGGTGACGCTTGAAGTGGAAAGCCTCACGACCATACGCGAACGCATGGGCAGTGAAGGAAAGGATATGGACCATTCCGGTCACGATCATTCGGGCCACAACCATTGAGGCCAGAGGTACGGGGCAGGCCGTCGGCAAAGCCATCTGGCGGCGTCGGCGGCCGAATCCGGAGGGTGTGTCGCGGCCCCTAACTGCCGCCGATCGGTTGCGTGCATTGGGGCACGGTGACGCAACCAAGAGGCAGTGACCTGAAAAGATGAGGTCACAGAAGCGACACACTCTAGAGGCGGCGAATTGGGGCAGGCCGCCGGCGAGGCAATTCGGCTGAGCCGGCGGCCATATTTTTTGCCGTTCGTTGCGTTCGCGGCCAATTAGGCGGCGGAAGCAAGCGTTTTTACTTGTTTTCTGTGAAAGAAGGCGTTTTTACTTGCTCGCATGTTTGCCGTCCTAACAGGTGATATCGTCGCTTCGTCTAGTCTGGCGCAGGGCGACTTGGATCTGACGCTAGAGGCTATCGAAGTTGCATCCAACGAAATCGGTAGTTGGCCGCAAGTCACGAATTTCGGGTTTGCGCGGCGTGCTGGCGATAGTTGGCAGATTGCCTTTGATGCGCCGCATTACTCCTTGCGCGGTGCTCTTTACGTAAAAGCCTGTATACGCCGATTACACAAAGAGCGCGCGTCGCGTATCGCTCTGGCGGTTGGCGAGGGGTCCATGAATGCAGCTGATCCGAATTCGGCGCATGGGGACGCGTTTACGTCGTCGGGCAGGCTGCTCGGTACAATGCCAACGACCTTAATGCTTGATCATGCATCAGGCGGTGCGATGGCTGCAGCCGCTATCCTCGCCGATACTATTTCCGATGGCTGGACTGTTGCTCAAGCTCGCGCGCTTTGCGAGCAATTGCCGCCAAACGCGGGTATCATAGAGGAAGCGGCCAAGAAGCTTGCTATCACCCGCCAAGCCGTCGGGCAGGCGCTGCAGGGGGGCGGGTTTCATCATATCGAAGCGGCACTGTCCCGATTAGAAGTTACATAAGGAAAGCAAAAATGCTTTCTTTCCTCAAAGGAAAGCCGAAATGCTTGCTTTGACCGAACCAGCACTTCAGACCTTTGCAATGTTGCTGTTGGCGCATGCGGTCGCCGATTTCTCGCTGCAGCCTGACTGGATGGTCGCGAGAAAAAAAGAACCAGCCATATTTCTCCTTCACATTCTCATTGTGTTCGTTCTGAGCGTCATTGCGCTTGGAGGCGCTTTGGAGTTAGCCTTGTTTGTGGCCGGGTCGCATTTGGTAATTGATGCAGTTAAGAATTGGGCATTGTCGGCAAAATTAAGCGCAACCGCGGCGGCGTTCATTACTGACCAGTGCGCGCATATGTTGGTCATTGTGGCGGTTTCGTTGTGGATGCCGCAAGTGGTTGGTTCCGGCATATGGCAGCCCTGGCTTCCACAGATCGCAGCTGTTGCTGCCGTTCTGTCCGGCTTTATTCTGACCGTTTATGCAGGTGGTTATTTCGTTGGCATGATTACAAATCCATTCGCCGCGCATGTGGACACTGAGGGCCTGCTCAATGCGGGTCGTATGATCGGTCAATTAGAGCGTGCGTTGATCTTCTTCTTCATCATGGCGGATCAACCGACCGGCGTGGGATTTCTTATTGCCGCCAAGTCTTTGCTGCGTTTTGAATCAGCGAGGAAACAAAATGCCAGCGAGTACGTAATCATTGGCACTTTGACATCAGTTGGTTGGGCGTTGGTCATGAGCGTAGCGACCCTTGCCTTGCTAAACTATGCACCAGCGCCTGTAACGCCCTAGACAATTTTTGCTAAAAGCCGCTTCATGGGACTGCAGCAGTGCCGAGCGATCAATATGTTGAGAAAAATGGTGCTGCTAGAGAGATTTGAACTCTCGGCCTCTCCCTTACCAAGGGAGTGCTCTACCCCTGAGCTATAGCAGCACGTGCCGATGGATGGCGTGCGGCGGCTTTTGGCACAAGCAAATCCTTGTTTCAAGGCAGCATTTGCAGTCGAATGGCGCTTTCATTCTTTCAATGGCGCTATGATCGCTTTAGGTGTGGCGCATGGCCAAGGGTTCCAAAAAGCAGCCAGATCGCGATGACCGCCTGAAAGCCCAATTACGGGCCAATCTGGCGCGGCGCAAACAGCAGGCGCGGGCCCGCCGCGATGGTGCCGGTGATGAACGTGCACAGGGCATTGGCGTTGTCAGTGACGATAAAAGTGCGGACAAGTCCGAAGATTAAGTGGCTGCAGCCGGTTCCGGTGTGCCAGCGAGCAGTTCCTCTCCAAAAACACTGATCAATTGAGACCGGCCGGTGACACCCGCCTTTCGGTAGATCGCATTGAGTTTCGCCTTAATGGTTCCCTCACGGGTTTGCCGGACGCTGGCGATCTCAGCGATAGACAGACCCGTAACGGCGAGTGTTGCCACATCGCGCTCGGAATTGGTCAGTTCCCAGGCTTCGAAATTGTCGGCCATTAATTGCTGAAACTCACCACTGGCGGCTTTGAGCTGTGCCTCCACGCGGGCATTGCGCCTGCGCAACGCAAGAAATTCGCGCACGGAGAAAATGATGCTCAAGATGAGGGTCGCGGTGACCGCATATTCCAGCGGGTAGATTTCGCCAAAACCGGCCGTGTATTCCAGGCCCGTTATATCGAGCGCCACATCATACACCAGGAACATGGCGCAGGCCGCCTGCATGATAAGCAGGAAGACCAAAAATGGCTGTTGGCGCTGATAGAGCTTCATCCTATTAGCCCTATTGGTGTGAGCCGGGCGCCGCGTCGGCGGCACCCTTATTTTTGTTAGGGGAAGACTTATCCGTTATAGGTGTCAGGGATTTCATGTGATTTCCTTTTTCTGTTCGTGCCGGACCATCCGGCCTGGCGACAAAAATGCGGATCGGGCGGCGCTGGCACCATTGAACGCAGGCTTAAATCCGGCCGTTTACAACTTCGGTTTATGCGTATGGCTGACTTGGTCACTTGCCTTGAAACAGCGCCAAACGTGCAGTAAACGGCGGGTCACGGAAATGAGCGGTGACCGGCTGCACGCCCGCTACGGGGAGCTGCGGCCATCAGTTAGGGGACATTCATGGACAGTATTCGCATTGTCGGCGGCAATGAGCTGAACGGTGTTTTGCCAATTTCGGGCGCGAAGAATGCGGCACTGCCGCTGATGATTGCCTCGCTCTTGACCGATGATACGCTGACGCTTGAGAATGTGCCGCATCTTGCCG
>JBCCRB010000160.1:0-6376 GCA_039208465.1 Pseudomonadota bacterium | reverse complement strand
TTTCAAGGTCAAACTCTCGCCATCGGGTGAAATTGATGCATTGAAACGCGGAAATTCACGCAAGCAATGACCCAGCACGTTAACATGAAAAGCGAGCGCCGTGATACGCTTTCCCTCCTCTTTGAGGCGCGCACGCAATGCCTCGATACGGCTGACATCGGCGCTGTCATGGTGTGTGACTGAAGGGATAAGCTGTGCTGCAGCCGTCAGGTTTGCGGCGGCAAGCTTCGCCATTCGACTGAGTGGTTCGGTCCTCACCGGCCCATAGGCACTGTGATCAACAGCCCAATACTGAGTCCCAGCCCCCGAGGTCGGACCTGCCATGCCAAGAACATCTTCGCGCGCAATTGTTTCGCGCCCCAATCGAGATGCGAGCGCTTCAATGTCGACGCCTTTTTCAAGCGCCAGTCGCCGAACCGATGGGCTAGCGATCACGCCCATGGCTCACCACTCGGTCGCGATGTATTGGGTTTCCTGGAATTCGAGCATGCCCTCCTTACCGCCTTCACGGCCAAGCCCGGATTGTTTGACACCGCCAAAAGGTGCCGCCGGGTCGGAGACCAGACCACGGTTCAAGCCTATCATGCCGAACTCCAGACGTTCAGCCAGACCCATGCCTCGCTTCAGGTCTTTGGTGTATAGGTAGGCGACTAACCCATATTCTGTGGCATTGGCACGGGCAATGATCTCGTCTTCGTCGGTAAAACTCTGGATAGCTGCAACAGGTCCAAAAATCTCATCGTTCAGGCAGTCCGCATTGTCGGGCACCTTGGTAAGAACCGTGGGTGGATAAAAGAATCCTGTACCGTTGGGTCGATTGCCACCCAGCTTGACCTGCGCGCCTTTTTCGACCGCATCTCGAACGAAATGATCAACCTTGTCGCGTGTTTCCGCATTGACCAGCGGGCCAACATCGACATCGCTTTCCAATCCATTGCCGATCGTCAGAGCGCCCATTTTCGCGGTGAAAGCATCAACAAACTGCGCTTCAATATCTTCATGCACGTATATGCGGTTGGCGGCCGTGCAGGCTTCACCTAGGTTGCGCATCTTGGCGACCATCAAACCGTTAGCTGCCGCTTCAATGTCGGCGTCCTTGCAAACGATAAAAGGCGCGTTGCCGCCAAGTTCCATCGCTGGCTTGACCACATTGTCCGCGGCGGCATGCAAGAGCTTGCGCCCGACCTCTGTCGAGCCGGTGAAGCTGACAACACGCACGCGCGGATCGGCGAGCATCGCGCCAACGACGGCGCCCGAGGACCGCGACGGAAGCACGTTTACCACGCCCGGCGGTACGCCGGCTTCCTCAAGGATTGGCATGAGTGCCAGCATGGTAAGCGGCGTTTCGGAGGCCGGCTTGATGACGACCGGACAGCCGGCTGCCAGGGCAGGGCCGATTTTTCGGGTGCCCATGGCGGCCGGGTAGTTCCACGGTGTCACCAATACGCTAATGCCAGCGGGTTTTTGATGGACGACGATACGCGCGCCGCTAGACGGCGCCATGCCCATATGCCCTTCCGAGCGCACCGCTTCCTCCGCATACCAGCGGAAGAACTCGGCAGCATATTTTGCTTCGCCCATCGCATCGGTGCCGGCCTTGCCGTTTTCCAACGTTATCAGCCGCGCAATATCGCCGATCTTTTCGTTGAACAGCTCAAAAGCACGACGCAATATCTCGCCGCGTTCGCGCGGGCTTCGTGACGCCCAATCCCCAAAAGCAGCTTCGGCAGCATCAATACATGCAAGCGCATCTTCAATTGTACCCGATGCCACATGCGTTAAAACCGTTTCATCGGCCGGGTTCAGCACCGGAAAATTGCCGCCATCGGAAGCGTCACGCCATTTACCGTTGATGTAAAGCTTGTTCATAAATTGAGACATCGGGACACTCACAATAGCTGTCGGATCGGATCTTCGACGCGGGCCGCAATATCATCAAGAAGCGCCGCAGCGTGAGGCAGAGGCAACCCGGTTTCCGCAAAGCTGAGCGTAAGGTCATATCGATCGGTCCGCCGCGCGACACAAAGCGTAACCCCGCCGCCCGCGGGTGCGTAAGTGGTAAGCCGTGTATCGCACAGATCGACAAGGGTCAGGACGATCGGTTCATCTGCCCGCCCGATCGTCGTAACGGTGCCGTCCAATGCCTTTATAGCAATACCGGCATCATCCGTGGCAAACAGGCTACGCCATGCGCCAGCGGCGAACGCAGCGAACAATTGACGACCCATCGTCTCCGTTGATGCAGCGAGTAGCGCGGTCATTGCATTACCGGCAACCTCGGCTGTCAGGACCGAATGTCCGCCCGTTGCAATATGGTCGAGATCGCGGGCATGGAACGGTTCACGCAGGCCTTGCCCCCGCAGCGACGTCAGATCGATACCTCTCTCCAACGCCAGTCGCTTGGCTTTTGGTGAAGCCAGCACTTTGCCCGTGGCAGGTGCGGCCGGCGGCGTAGGTGGCGCCGGTGAAGGCTCTGCCACATCACCGATATCCGGCGTTGCAGCAGCGGGAGGTTCAGCCTTCTCTTCCGGCGCCGGTTCAGGTTCGGTGATTGCCGGGGCAGACGGCTTACCTGACGAGGCGTGGTCGGCAATCTCGGCTTCGCTTGATACGATTACCGCAATCACATCGCCGACCGGTACATCATCGCCTTCGGCAGCCCTGAGGCCTGCGATAAACCCGGCAGCCTGTGCTTCAACCTCAACCGTCGCCTTATCGGTCTCCACTTCAATGAGAGGATCACCTTGCGCCACTGCGTCACCTTCGGCCTTCAACCAGGCGACGATGACGCCGGAATCCTGCGTCATCCCCAATTGCGGCATCCTGACTTCATGCGGCATGGATCAGCTCTCCGGCGACGAGCTTACGGGCGTTTTCCAGAACACCTTCTGGCGTCGGCACCGTCAAATCTTCCAGCGCCGGGCTGAATGGCACCGGCACATCCATGGCACCCATGCGGATCACGGGCGCGTCGAGATGGTAAAATGCCTTCTCATTGATCCGGCTGGCAATTTCTGCGGTCACACCGTAGCTCTGGTGACCCTCGTCGACTACGATGACGCGTGACGTTTTGCGGGCCGACGCCAGGAGGGTTTCATCGTCGAGGGGCACAATGGTGCGCGGGTCGATCACATCGGCGCTGATGCCGTCATCGGCCAACAGGTCGGCGGCCTTCTCGCAGACCTGGCGCATGGAAGACGTGCCGATAAGTGTGATGTCGCTTCCTTCGCGCAGCACATTTGCCTTGCCGAACGGGATCAGGAATTCCTCCTCCGGTACCGGCGCCTTGTCCTGATACATCAGCTTGTCTTCAAAGATGACAACCGGATTATCGTCGCGGATTGCCGTCTTCATCAGTCCCTTGGCCTCATAGGCCGAAGACGGCATGGCCACTTTTAGCCCGGGAATATGGGCAACCAGCGCCTGCAGGCTTTGCGAATGCTGCGCGGCTGACCGCCGAGTCGCACCTAAATTGGTACGCAGCACCAGCGGTACTTTCAGCTTGCCGCCCGACATATAATGCGTCTTTGCGGCCTGATTACAGAGCTGATCCATGACGAGGTATAGGAAATCACCGAACATCAGATCGACTATAGGCCGCGCGCCCGTCATCGCGGCACCGACGGCAATACCCATAAAGCCCGGTTCGGCGATGGGGGTATCGATGACCCGTTTGGTGCCAAACTCTTCAACAAGACCAGACAGAACTTTGAACGGGGTTCCGGCTTCGGCGACGTCCTCGCCGATCAGGAACACCGTCTCATCACGCCGCATTTCTTCGGCAATGGCTTCGTTGACCGCTTGTGAGAGCGTGATCTCGCGCATCACGATGCCTCCGCAAAAACGTGGAGGCCGACTTGCGATCCATCCGGGTATGGCGCATCAAGCGCATATTGGACCGCTTCACGCGCTTCCGCTTCGATGGTGTCACGAAGCGCTGACAACTCTGTTTCGGATGCGATACCCTCTTTTACCAACCAGGCGCCAAACAGTGTGATGGGGTCGCGTTCGCTTTTCCACTCGGTTTCTTCTTCCTTCGATCGGTAATAGGTCCGGTTGATGTCGCCGACATGATGGCCGTGATAGCGATAGGTCATCAATTCGATAAAGAACGGCCCTTCACCCTTGCGGCACCGGGCAACCAAATCGCTGGTGAGCTTGTTGACCGCGAGCACATCCTGGCCGTCAACTTGAAAAGCCTCAATGCCAAAGGCTTCGGCGCGCGCGGTGATCTCGCCGGCGGCGATTTCATCGGTGCGTGTATATTCAGAATAGCCATTGTTCTCGCACGCATAGATTACCGGCAGCTTCCACAGCGCAGCCATGTTCATGACCTCATACATAAGACCTTGCGCTGTTGCGCCGTCGCCGAAAAAACACACGGTGACATCATCAGCACCTTGTTGTTGCGCGCGCAGGGCCGATCCGGTGGCGATGCCCATCGAGCCGCCAACAATCGCGTTTGCGCCAAGATTGCCATTTGATTGGTCGGCAATGTGCATCGAGCCACCTTTGCCGCGGCAATAGCCTTCTTCCTTGCCGAGTAGCTCGCAAAACATCTGCTTGAATTCGGCCCCCTTGGCCACGCAATGCCCATGGCCTCGGTGGGTCGACGTGATCTTGTCGGTCACCTTCAATGCTTCGCAAATACCAACGGCGACGGCCTCTTCACCGGAATACATGTGTGTCAGTCCGGGCATCTTGGCGTCTAGATAAAGCTGATTGGCATTGTCCTCGAACGTGCGGATCCGCACCATCTGGCGGTACATACGCAGATAGTCTTCATCATTGTGTTTCGGCTTTTTTGCCATGGCTTCCTCGTTCGGGCTCAGTAGACCGGCTTTGCCAAGCTGGTCAGTACCGGTTGGCAATCGGCAATTCTTCCGCCGGGAAAAGGCTGATGATTTCAACGCCGGTATCGGTGACAACCACCTCTTCCTCGATCCGTGCTGCTGAGTAGCCATCAGCGGCTGGGCAGTATGTCTCCAACGCGAAGACCATGCCGGTTTGGATCTCCATCGGATGATCAAGCGAAACGGCACGGCTAATTATTGGTCGCTCGTGGAGTGCAAGCCCCAAGCCGTGGCCGAACTGCAGCCCAAAGGCCGCGTCCTCGTTGGGGAAGCCGAACTCCTCGGCCTTGGGCCAGACCGCCGCTACCTGATCAGTCGTCACGCCCGGTTTAATCATGGCGATCGATGCATCGATCCATTCGCGCGCTTTCACATAAGCGTCGCGCTGTACCGGCGTTGCTCGGCCGATGTTAAATGTCCGGTAGTAGCAGGTGCGATATCCCTGGTAGGACTGTAGGATGTCGAAAAACGCCTGGTCACCGGGACGGAAATAGCGATCTGTGAAGTTATGCGGGTGCGGGTTGCAGCGCTCACCGGAGATGGCGTTGATCGCCTCAACATCATCGGACCCCATCTCGTAGAGCATCTTGTTGGACAGCGCGACGATGTCGTTTTCGCGCACGCCCGGTTTTAGCTCCTCGTAGATCATGTGGTAGACACCATCGACCATCGACGCAGCTTGGGTGAGAAGCTGAATTTCGTCCCAGTTTTTGATTTCGCGCGCCGCCAGCATGATCTGCTGGCCGTCCACCACATGAAGACCTTCTTCTTGCAAAGCATGGAACATCGCGGTTTCGGCATAGTCGACGCCAACCGGCATGTCCGCCATGCCGGCATCTTTAATCAGGCCGGCAATCTGTTTCGCATATTTGCGCATCAGGCCGAACTCTGGCGGGATCGTCCCGCGCATGCCCACAACACCGGCGAGACAGTGATCCGGCTCGAGCCAATCGGAGTACTTCTTGTGGTGCACAGCCGCTGAGCCAAAGTCCCACACATAGGGGCTGTCGTCGCCGGTCAGCAGGCAGAAACGGCACATTTTGTCGCGTTCCCACTCGCCAATCTTGGTTGCTGAGACGTAGCGGATGTTGTTCACGTCAAAAAGAAGAAGCGTGCCTGCATTGGAGTTTTGCAATGCCTGGCGGGTGCGGCTTAAACGGTACCGACGCAGCCGGTCGTGGTCGACGCGCCGCTCAAAATCAACGGCGGTGTGACCCCAGGCCGGGATCCGGCCTTCCCATCGCCAATTGGGTTCAAGGTCCTGCGGTGTGAGGACATTCGGTGTCAGCGCGCCCATGACGTTTTTCCTTTTGATAACGGGCCGGGTTGCGCGGCTGGCACGCAAACGGGTTGCCGTGAACTGGTTTGGTTAGGACCCTGCGCAACTGGCGGGGCCGACACTCACTGCATAACGATGCCGCCGTCGATCATGATCAACTGACCGGTCATGTAGTCGCTTTCGTCCGAGCACAGAAACGCGGCGGTGCCCCTCACATCTTCGGGCATTGAAAGCTTCTTCATTA